>NZ_AOTD01000212.1 GCF_000344295.2 Campylobacter showae CC57C
CAAATTTTACTCACCGAGACCCACACCACAAAAACGCAAATTTAAAAACGTGCGGCGCGACAGCGCGGTTGCACCCCTTGAACGTGCAGTGGGGTAGGAGAGGGCTTGGGAAAGGAAGGGGCGACGCTTCGTAAGTAGTACCCCCTTCCTTTCCCAAAGAAAAGATAAAGGCGGATACAAAAGGGAGCTCTTTTGCTTCGGCTTTGCCTC
>NZ_AOTD01000213.1 GCF_000344295.2 Campylobacter showae CC57C
CCTTTTTGCTGCGTATTCTTCCGCTAAATATTTACTCGCAGGGACGGTTTTTCCTATATTTGAGGGATCGCTATGCATTAGTATCAGACCGTCTTTATTCATCAGATAAACATAGCCATATTCGGTCTTGCCCATATCTAAAATTTTCTTGCTTAGAGCGTCGATCTTTAGATCTATCGCCGCTACGCCCGCAAATTTACCGCCCTCGTTTACCGGCACGGCAAAGGTCATAACCAGGCTTTGACTCATAGCATCGATATAAGGCTCGGTATAAATAGCCCTATTTGCCGCTTTCGTATCCATATACCAGCCGCGTTTACGAGGGTCGTAATTATCCTTTTCAGGGGTTAACTTGTTATTTGATGATTGAAAATGACTTCCATCAGCTTCTCTACCGAAATAAATATAGTCCACGATAGAATTTGACTGATCTTTTTCTAGAACTAATGTTTTTAGTAGCTCCTCTTCGCTATGCTGCGCTTTTTGTACTTTTACGCCTAGTTTTTTTACTGTGTCGATATAGTCTTTAAAAAACGATTCCGTAACGGTATCGACGTCTTTTAAAATTTGAGCCTGATT
>NZ_AOTD01000214.1 GCF_000344295.2 Campylobacter showae CC57C
CGCTTTTATACACTTAAAATCAAACAATATCTACTAAAAATCACATTTTTTATATACTTTTTATTCTTTATCTCTTATAATATCATATAACGATAAAATTAGTTTTTATACTTCAAGGAGGTTTAATAAATAACGCCAACGACCTCAAATTTAGTCGTAGGCTTAGCCTAGAATACATTGTAATGCAACATCAAAGACGAGATAACCAAATTTCATTTCAAGGGAGAAAAAATGAAAAGACGAAATTTCTTAAAGCTTAGCGCATTAGCCGGCGTTAGCCTGCAAGCCAATAGGATAGAGGGCGTCACCCAGACGCTTTTTGACCAGAAGAAAGTTTTTTGCACAAATAGATTCGGTCCGTTTTACGCAAACGTAGTCAGCGGACAGATAACCAGCGTAGATCCTTTTTTGAGGCGGATAAATTCCCGAGCACTTTAAACAATGCCGTCGCAGATTGCGTTCAAAACGAGAGCAGAGTGCTGTATCCTTGCGTTAGAAGGAGCTATTTGGAGAAAAAAGGACCAAATAAACCCGAGCTTAGAGGCGAGGAGGAATTTGTAAGAGTTAGCTGGGATACGGCGCTTGATCTAGCTGCAAAAGCTCTAAAAGAAAATTTTGAAAAATATGGCTCCGAGAGCATCTACGGAGAGTGCTACTGGTGGGGCGGCAGCGGTAAAGTCAGCTGGGGTAGAGCTACGGCAAGAAGGATGCTAACGATACTAGGCGGCTTCGTCTCGGAGGACGGCAACTACTCCTATGGTGCTGGTCACGTTATCATGCCTCACGTTATCGGAACTATCGAGCCAAACGAAGTTCCTACAAAATGGGAAGCAGTACTAAAGTCTGCTAAAACGATAGTTTTTTGGGGAAGCAATCCCGTAGTAACCAATGAAATAGGCGTAGGCGCTCCTACTCACGAGGGCTACGACGTGTATGCCAAGCTAAAAGATATGAACGCAAAAGGCGAAAAGAAAATTTACGCCGTAGATACGTATAAAAACGACACCATCAGGTATCTAAACTCGGACTTTATAGGCGTGGTGCCGGGGACGGATACAGCCATGATGATAGGCATGTGCCACTATCTATACGAAAATAAACTATACGACGAAGCCTTTATAGGAAAATACACCGTTGGATTTAATAAATTTAAAGATTATTTCCTAGGCGCTAACGACAAGGTGGTTAAAAATTTAGACTGGGCTAGCAAAATTTGCGGCGTAAGCGTCAAAAAGCTAGAGGAGCTATGCGTGTCGCTAGCTAAAAACGAGTCTTTGATAATAAGCGGTTTTGCTATCCAAAGACAAGATCACGGAGAGCAGTCGTATTGGGCTCTCATCACGCTAGCCTCGATGCTAGGACACATAGGCAAGGAGGGCTGCGGCTTTATGACTTGCGATCAAGGGCATAAAACCAGCACGGAAAGCTTTATAGCGCCGGCTCTAAAAGGTCTAAGCTCGGTTCCTAGCGAAAAATACACCACAGAAAATAGCCCTTGGGTAAAAAACAAAGGCTACGTCATGCCAAACAGCAGAATAATAGACGCGCTACTAAATCCAGGCCAAGAGATGCAAAGAAACGGCGAAATTTACAAACTCCCGCACATGAGAGTTTCCGTAAGCGCTAGCGGATCGATATTTACGAGACATCAAGACATAAACCGCGCGGTACAAGCGTGGAAAAAGCTCGATACCGTGATAACTATAGAGCCTTGTTGGACTAGCGGAGCTAAGCTTAGCGACATAGTTCTGCCTGCAGCTATCGAGCCCGAGAGAAACGACATAGAGCAGTCAAACGCTACGGGCGAGTATATCTTTGCCATAAAACAAGCCATCCAGCCTATGGGCGAGAGCAGGAGCGATTTTGAAATTTGCAAAGGAATTTGCAAGAGATGGGGCATGGAAGAGGTATTTACCGAGGGCAAGACCGAGATGGAGTGGATAAAAGAAATTTTCGCCGACGCCATGGATCAAGCCAAAGCGCTCGGATACGATAATCTACCTACGTTTGACGAGTTTTGGGAAAAAGGATACGTAAAATTCGACAAAAAAGACGAAGAGAAAAAATACTACACTAGATTTGCGAATTTTAGAGAAAATCCGAATAAATTTAGACTCGGAACGCCGTCGGGAAAGATCGAGATTTATTCGCCAGTCATCGCAAAAATGAAATACGACGACTGCCTAGGGCATCCGGCGTGGTTTGAGCCTACCGAGTGGCTCGGCGATAAAGAAAAAACAAAGAAATATCCACTCGCGCTCAATACTCCGCACTCCCGCTTTAGACTGCACTCTCAGCTGGATAACTCCATAGTTAGAAAGTATGCCGAAGTAAACGGCAGAGAGCCGATATTTATCAGCCAAAGCGCAGCCAAAAAACGCGGCATCGCAACGGGAGACGTGGTTAGGGTGTTTAACGACAGAGGCGAAATTTTATGCGGGGCGATAGTGAGCGACATAACCCAAGACGACGTCGTAATCGTATGTGAGGGCGCATGGTACGACCCTGAAGTCTACGGCAAAAAGAGCCTGTGCCAGCACGGATGTGTAAACGTGCTCACAAAAGACAAAGGCACAAGCAAACTAGCGCAAAGCAACATCGCGCATACGAATTTAGTCCAAGTCGAAAAATACAAAGGCGCGATAAGGCCTATCAGAGCGTTTTCTAAACCAAAAATCATAGGCGCTTAAATTTAAGGCGGGGTTTAGGCCCCACCGTTTTTAATCTTGTAGCTTCGTGTGATTTTGTTTGCGGTAGCTTTATTTAGATCGTAAAATATTAAATTTACTGACACGCACGCAAGCACCGAGTTTGTAGGCATATTTGGAGATTATTCGTTTTATCGTTTTTATCCGCTCTGGTGTGTCTTTACTAGTTAATACACAATTAAAAGCGCTGCATAGACACTCTTTTGCACCTTTAAATTTTGCTTGCTAGGTGCGCGTTAGAGTCACTACTCCGAAAACTAAATTAGCATAGATAAATTTGAGTAACCTCACTCGCCAACGACTAACATCGCGCCAAGCGCAATCATCGTGATGCCGACGAAAAACTCCAAATTTTCCATGCGGCGGGCTTTTTAAACAGCGGCGCCAAAAATCTCGCCCCGTATCCGAGCAAAAAGAAAAACGCAAACGACGCGCACATCGCGCCCGCGCCAAAGAGCCCTGCGCGCTCGCTAAATTTCGTAGAAACCGAGCCAAGTAGCACGACCGTGTCAAGATAAACGTGCGGATTTAGCCACGTAAAAGCTAGCGTTAGAAGCGCGGTTTTTACCGCCCCCTGCGCCTCCTCGCCGCCAGCCGTTAGCGCATGCGAGGCGCTAAACGCGCTATAAAGACTGCGTGGCCCGTAAATGCTCAAAAATACGAATCCGCCCCAAAGCGCGGCGGTTTTGATGATGGGATAGCGCTCTACCACGTAACCAAACCCCGACACGCCCGCAAAGATCAGCGCGGCATCGCTAAGCGCGCAGATAGCACAAACGAGAAAAACATGCTGTTTTTTGATGCCTTGTTTTAGCACGAAGGCATTTTGCGCTCCGATAGCAAGGATCAGCGAGAGTCCGAGTGAAAAACCAGAGAAAAAGGCATTGAAAGAAATCATTTTAACACTTATATTTTGTTTTTTAAATTTTGACTGAAATGCATGTGACAAAAAGCTCGGCGAGTAAAATTTGCGACATGCGGAGATTTCTGTAAATTTGTGAGTCAAATTTTAGCAGCATCAAGATGCAGGTCTCGGTGGGTAAAATTTGAAGTCGAAATTTGCGAATTTGACTTCAAATTTGAATGTAAAACGATAAGGCGAAGTATTTTTGTTCTAGACGAGGCGCTTTTAAATTTGGCGACGGGAGTTACCATATAGGTAATGACCGAGCCGAATTTACAAGCAACGAAGTATAGAGCAAAAAGACGAGCCGCTTAACTTTCTTTTAGCAGTTTCGCCACCATCTGTTCGCTCTTTCCCTTATCGGTATCCTTTTTCGTCGCCTTATATATCCCGCTCACGTACTCCTCGAGCACCTCTTGCGAGTTTATGCGCGCGTCGCCGTCTTTTGGCCTTACTTTGGCGTATTCGCCGCTATTTTGCAGCTCAAACGCCAGCTCGTTATCGCTAAGCTGCAATCGCAAAAACTCGAGCAAGCGCTCTTGTAAATTTTTATCGATTATCGGCGTCATGAGCTCTAGGCGACGCTCGAGATTTCGCGGCATCCAGTCGGCGGAAGCGATGTAAATTTGAGGCTCAGCGTGCCTAAAATAAAATATCCTCGCATGCTCAAGGTATTTGCCGATGAGCGATCTCACGCGGATATTTTCGCTTAGGCCCTTCACGCCCGGGCGCACGCAGCAGATGCCTCGCACGATGAGATCGATCCTCACGCCTGCGCTACTAGCCTTTACCAGCGCGTCCACGATGTCGCTATCTACCAGTGCGTTCATCTTTGCCACGATCCTGCCCTGCTCGCCGTGCGCAGTCTCGGTCTTTATCATCTCTAGCACGCGCTCTTTTATCTGCATCGGCGACATAGAAAGCGTCTGTAGGCGGCGGTTTTTAGAAAAGCCGGAAAGTATGTGAAAAAACGTCGTCGTATCGCTCGCAAACTCCGCCCTGCTCGTAAAATAGCTCACGTCAGTGTAAATTTTCGCCGAGCCGCCGTTATAGTTGCCCGTGGAAAGATGCATGTAAAATTTGAGCTTGCCACCCTCTTGGCGGATAACTTGGCTCACTTTTGCGTGCACCTTAAAGCCCGTGATGCCGTATATCACGTGCGCGCCGGCGTCTTCTAGAGCCTTTGCCCAGTGTAGGTTGTTTTCCTCGTCGAACCTCGCCTTTAGCTCGACCATCACGGTTACTTGCTTGCCGTCGTTTGCGGCGTCGATGAGTGCTTGGATGATAGGCGAGTTTTTATCGACGCGGTAGAGCGTCATGCGGATCGAGATCACGCGTGGATCCTTGCTCGCCTCCCTGATAAACTGCACGACAGGATCAAAGCTCTCATACGGATGCACGACCAGCACGTCCTCTTTGTCGATAACGTCAAACATCGAGAGGTGACTGCTAAAAGGCGGTAGGGTCTTTGGCGCGTATGGCGGTAGGCAAAGGTGGGAGAATTCTTTATTTCCCACGATTTGCCAGAGCGAATTTAACGTGAGCGGGACGGTGTACTCGTAAATGTCTTTGTAAAAAATCTTCATGTGCGAGTTTAGAAACTCGACTATCTCAGCATCGGCATCCTTTTGTATCTGCATGCGGACAAACGCGCCCTTTCGGCGCAATTTAAGCCCCTGCTCAAGGATCATCATAAAATCATCGGCCTCTTCCTCCTCGATGACTATGTCGGCATTTCGCGTAACTCTAAACGCCGCCGAGCTAAGCAGCTTGTAACCCGGGAAAATCTCCTCTGCATGGCGGTGCACGATCGTTTCTATCGGCACGTAGACATTATCGGCAGCCTGAAAAAATCTCGGCAAAACGCGCGAGATACGTATCATGCCAAATTTCACTATCTCGGGACTATCCCCGTCTGCAAGCTTGACGGCTAGGCTAAAGCTAAGGTTGTTTAGATGCGGGTACGGATGCGTGGCGTCAACTGCGATAGGCACGATGACGGGTAGGATGTTTGAGAAAAAATACTCGTCGCATTTGGCGCGAAGCTCAGGCGAGATTTCGTCGTAATTTTTCATAAAAAGCCCGCTTTGCGTGAGCTCTTTTAGCGCGTCTTTATAGTGCTTTTCCACGAGCGCGAGCTCGTCTTTTATGTATTTTCTGATCTCTCTTAGCTGCTCGAGCGGACTCATGCCGTCGCTACCGCTAGCTGCGACTCCAGCGGCAAAAAGCTGCTTAAGACCCGCGATCCTGATCATGTAAAATTCATCCAAATTAGTCATATAAATCGCGATAAATTTTAGCTTTTCAAGCGGTGGCAACGCCTTTTCGCACTGGGCTAAAACGCGCGAGTTAAAGCGTAGCCAGCTAAGCTCGCGGTTGATATAAACGCTCTTTTTCTCATCCATTTTCCATCCTTTTTAAACTTTCATAAATTTTAGCGAATTTTCTCTTAAATCATGGCTCTTCTGAAAAGCCGATAGTTTGTGTTATAATAAACAAAAAACAAATTAAGCTTCGGCAAAAATAGGTAAGGAAATAAGATGGAATATATTTGGGCGGTTATTATTTTATGCGTCGGAATGGCGGTTTTTTGGGTTTTAAAGAAAATTTCGATGTAATTGCGTTTCAAATTTGACGAATAAATTTAGTGTTATTGCGGTGATTTTTTATTTTGGCTTTGAGTCAAATTTGACAAAGTTTTTAGAAATATTTTTAAATAGTTAAAAGATAAAATTTGAGGTAAAACGGCGGCGAAAATCATCCGCCGCTATTAAATTAAAGATTATTTTCTTTTTTATACTCGGCTAAAAAAGCGTAAATTTCGTCTTTTAATCTGAGTTTTTCGCGTTTTAGAGCATCCACTTCGGCATCGTTGTAAACATTGCCTTTTTGCATCTCGGCGATCTTTTCGTCTAGGTCGTTGTGTTTATCGAAAAGCGACGTAAATCTCGCATTCGTGCCTTTTAGCTTAGTTATAAGCTCTCTGTCTTCATGAAACATATTTGCTCCTTTGATGGATTAAATTTTAATTTAATTTTAGCGAATATTATTTTAAGAGCGGGTTAAAAACGCGCCGTATTTATGGCAATTTGGTAAATTTTACCCAACCTATGCCAAGTTTAAATTTATCAAATTTTATGAAGCCGATGAATTGTTTTCACGTCAAATTTATAGCGGTTCCGCAAGACAAATTTAAGCCGCACAAAAGCCCAAATTTAAACGTATTTTAGCTCTTCTGGCTTATGTCTGCTTTTTATCACGCGTTTGGTTAGGCGTATCGACTCGCCAGTGCCGATAACAAGCAGCTTCGTGCCCGTGCCTATTAGCGTGTCGCCCTTTGGCATCGGGATAAATTTGTTATTTACGTCTTTGATGCCCACGACGTCGGCATTTGTTATGTTGCGCAGGTTAGTTTCTTTTAGGCGTTTAAAGCGTACCCACGAATAATCCGGCACCGAAATCTCCTCGATGTCGATCGGAGAGTCTTGTTTATACAAAAACTGCTCGAGCAAATTTTCCATATCCGGGCGTACGCTCATCGCGCTAAGGCGCTGGGCGACGAGTTTTGACGGGCTCACGACGCTATTTGCGCCGAGCTTTTTTAGGCGCTCGGTATCGTCTTGGTTATCGGAGTTTGTCATTATAAAATACGGCTTTTTGCGCCCGATCTCTTTTTCATATAGCCTTACGGTGGCGATAAGAGCGATGTTGTCGGCGATGTTTGGGCTTAGCGTGATCATGCCTTTTGCGCTTGAAAAATGCGTCTTTAAAAGCGCCGTTTGCGTATGCGGCTGAGAGACGATATAGTATGGATACTTGTATTTTTCCGCAATCTCAGGTAGATCCTCGCGCGGATCGATGACGATGAAAGGAATATGATTTTCCCTAAATTCGCGGCTTAATTCCATTGTATATTGGTTGTGATAGCAGATGACAAAGTGGTTTTTCAACCTTGCGATTTTATATAACATTCGTCTTTCCTTTATGATCGCTACGAGCGCGCCTTTTTTTAAAACTTCGAGCATCAAACCCGTAGAAAACGTAAAAACGGCAAAGCCTAGCAAAATAAAAGTGATAGTAAAAATCCGGCCGGCCGGAGAAATAGGTGCGACCTCGGTAAAACCGACGGTCGTAAAAGTCATACCGGCCTGATAAATCGCGTCTATCAGGCTAAAACCGTCGATCGTGACGTAGCCCATAGCGCCGATCATCATCATCAAAACGACTAAGATGAGCGGTAAGCGAAACGGGCGAAGTTGTTCGTAAAGTTCGGTATTGAGGTTGATTTGAGGTTTGGCAGAACTTGACCAGTTGAGGAATTTTAAAATCTTTTTAAACAAAGATAACTCCTCAAATTTGCGGTAAATTTAGCGTGACTGTTTTCTCATCGTTCTTAGCGTAGAAGCAGCTACCTTGATCTTTCTCGTAGTGCCGTCCTCTAGCGTAACGCGGATGGTTCTTAGGTTTGGCAAAAACCTTCTTTTTGTTCTGTTTTTGGCATGGCTGACGTTGTTGCCCACCATTGGGCCTTTGCCTGTTATTGCACATACTCTTGACATATTTGTTTCCTTAAAAATAAAAATTTCTGCTGATTTTATCTAAAAGAAACAAAATAAAAGCTTAAAGTTACTTTTACAAAAGCGTTAGCTTTTAAACTGATTTTATGGATAAAAAAGCTAAAATATCGCAACTTAAACGCGGTTAAATTTTAAAAATTTACTAGTCGATTTTTAGCAAAATTTAAAATTTTAGGAAAGCTTTTATCCCCATTTATGAGACTGAGATTTAAAGATAACGTCGCAATATTTTACCCTCTTGGCTTTCTAGACGGAGATATCGACAAATACAGCATTGGCGATGCAAGCATAAGAAAATTACGCCAAAATGCGCCGCGCCACATCCTAATATCCCTAAAAAACACCGTTTATTTCAACAAAATAGGCTTTAATCTCGTCCTAGAAATCGTCTCCAAGATAGCAAAGGAAAATAACGCCGACATAGGCTTTTGCGACTACAACGAGCTTAAATTTAAAGCACTAAAAAGGATGTCAAAAGACGTTTTAAACGTATCGTTTTTTGAGACTTCAAACGTCGCGCTTCTATTTTGGGGTACTTTTGAGCCTGATTTTGCAAACAGACGCATTATAGTTTTTAACCCGGACGCCGAGCAAAAACGCCAGATCGCTTTAAGGCTTTCAGGGCGCGGATACAAGCCCGTGATCGCAAAAGATATCAACGAATTTAAGAGCACCTATAAAGATTTTGAATACGCCGTATATCTAACCGACATAAAATCAAGCAAAAAAGACATCAAAATCACGCTCAAAGAAAACGTCGTTATCTACGGCATAGACGGCTTTATCGACTCATCTTTTTCAGAAAATTTCGACTATAAAGTCTTTTTAAATTCGCTCAAGGTCGGCTTTAAATTTTTCGTTTTCGACATGAACAAATCAAGCTCTATTAACATCCATGGCGTGTCGTTTTTAGCTAAACTAGCGATGGAGTGTGCTGAATACGGAGCCACGATAGCTCTGTGCGGATTAAAAAAAGAAAGCATGTCAAAAGCACTGGTTTACGATTTAGAAGACTGCGGGATTTTGCTTTACCGCTCGATAGAGGACTTTTTTAACGACGACGCAACGATAGAAGGCGGCGGCGCAACAGCCGAGGATAGGCCAAAAAATATCACCAAAGATCTCATAGACGTCCTGCCAAACGTGCTAAAAGTCATCATGGATACGATAGCGTCTTTGTCAAATTTACCAGTTACCCGCACCACTACGGATATAGCAAATTTTAGCTGCGACGAGGAGAAATTTTGCATGGGTTCGGTAGCGTTTTACGGCGATATGAATGCCAAATTTATCCTATGTCTCGAAAAATACGCCGTTCATAGGATCTGCAAAATTTTACTCCAAGAAGGTAGCGGCATAAGCATGACCGAGGCCTACGCTGACCTACTTAGCGTCATCTCTGATCGCATCGAGGCGTGGCTAAAAAACCAAAAGATAGAGGCTAATTTTACCTTGCCGCACGTTTTTGAAGCCATCATAGACGAAGACAAAAAAAACAAAGGCGTCCTAGTACGACTCGACATAGACGGCATGGACGCGATATTTTTTCTAAGTAAGTAAAGGACAATCAAATGTATGTAGCACCGAGTATTTTATCGGCTGATTTTGGAAATTTAAGAGCCGAGATCGAGGCCATCTGCGAGGCCGGAGCCGATCTAGTGCATGTTGACGTGATGGACGGGCATTTCGTACCAAATTTAACTATCGGCCCCATCGTAGTAAATGCCGTCGCAAAAGCCACTACAAAGCCGCTAGACATACACCTAATGGTGCAAAACAATACCTTTTTCGCCGATCTTTTTTTACCTCTGAAGCCTAAATTTTTAAGCTTTCACATCGAGGAGGAAAAACATCCTTTGCGTCTAATCGATCATATCCGTAGCCACGGCGTGGGGCCCGCCATCGTGCTAAACCCGCATACTCCGATCTGGGCGATCGAGCACATCGTAAACGAAGTCGATATGGTGCTGCTAATGAGCGTAAATCCAGGGTTCGGCGGGCAAAAATTTATCCCTTCGGTACTTGAAAAAGCCCGTAGCCTACGCGAAATGATCGAACGAAAAAACGCAAAATGCATGATCGAAGTAGACGGCGGCGTGACGGGACTAAACGTCGCGCAGCTAGATGAAGCGGGCGTGGATATCGTCGTGGCGGGCAGTTATATATTTTCGTCAAATTCATACGAGCACTCTATCCGCTCACTAAAGCTTGAGTTTTGAACCAGGATTTTGAAAATTTACTAGCCGTCATCGCCAAGCGAAACGTAGCCTACGCGGACTTCGTCGCCGCGACCAAGCAAATGGACGAATACGCCGAACTTTTCGACGTTCGCGACGTACAGATGTGGCGCGCGCTGGGGCTTGACATAACCCGCACCGCAAAAAACCAAATCGAGCTAAAAACGCGGCGCAATGAGATAAAAGATCAAATTTTTTGCGTCGTAGATATAGAAACTAGCGGCGGTATAAATAGCGGCCAGATCATCGAAATCGGCGCGCTAAAGCTACAAAACGGCGAAATAATCGGCAAATTTGAAACCTTCGTTTACGCGCCATACGTTCCTGAAAATATCAGCGAGCTAACAGGGATCACCGCAGAGCACCTAAAAAACGCGCCCAGCCTAGCCTTTGTCATGGAGCAGTTTAAGGTCTTTCTAGGCCAAAGCGTTTTTGTGGCACACAACGTTCGTTTCGACTACGGATTTATCGGCGCGACATTAGAAGCGCTAGGATACGGCGAGCTACTAAACCGTAAGCTCTGCACCATAGACCTTGCCCGCCGCACCATAGCCTCGCCAAAATACGGTCTAGGCACACTAAAAGAACTTTTAGGCATCAACAATACCCACCACAGAGCCCTAAGCGACGCTATCGCAGCGGCTGAAATCTTTAAACACTCCCTGCAAAAACTCCCGAGCGAAGTAAGAACGACTGAGGATCTGGTAGAGTTTAGCAAATCAGCCAAGACGATGAAGCGGCTAAAAATCACGACAAACGAAGCCGGCGAGTCGGTCAAATTTGACGATGGCGCGAGCGGCGACAAATTTAATAAAGGCCTAGATACGCAAAATTTGAGCGGTGCAAATGAGGAGCAAAAACCCAAACACCAACGACAAAAAACCAAAGAGCTGAAACTGCCAATATTTGAGGAGTAAATTTAGCCAAATTTGCTGGAAATTTTAGTTATTCTATCAAATTTAAATATGGCAAGTTATACTACCAGCAAATTAAAATTTCGTCAGATTAAATAATCTACTTAACGAAACCTAGTTTTTGAGCTTTCACAGCTTCGTCATATGAAATTTTAGTAAACACCTTGCTAGCATTGTTAAAAAACTCGCTATCCGCCAAAAAAGGAAGACTATCCCTTGCAAGCAAATTTCTACCAAAATTCATTTCGTCCAATATACCCAAATACCCAAGAACGGTAGTAAAAGTATCAAACGAGGTACCTCTTTTTTCTATCGTAAACTCTCCGTTTAAGTCATCGTCAAATATAACAAATAAATCTTTTGAACCTTTTAGTTTATCTCCAAAATCACCGCTAGTGTTACTTGAGTAAAAAAGAGGATGATCGTTTTGCACAACGACAATCGTATCTTTGCCATATTTACTGGTACGTATTTTTTCTATAAAATCACTTACTAGTCTATCGGTGCAGTGTACGGCCCTAAGCATCTGAGCATCGCTTTCACTATAATATAAATCCTCACACGAATTTGGTACAAACCCGTTTGGAGAGTGCGTGGAGAGAGTAATTAACCCCATCAAAAAAGGCTTTTCCCTTTTGCTTAAGCGCTCAAAATCGCCGTAAGCAACACCTAGCATATCATCATCCTGCACACCCCACTCGTTTAGCCGCGCGGCACTATTTTGCTCCAAAATTTGTTCTTTGCCTTTCATTTCATCATATCTGCGCTGCTTTAAAAAACCATCTGTTCCTTGAAACGCCAAACTTGCACCCTTTAGGAAGTATGCGTAATAGCCGACAGATTTTAAAATTTCACTTGCACAAGTTATATTTGTACTGAAATTTTTAGAATTCAACTCATCGCTAGGCACAAAAGTATAGTTTGCTGCACAATGCGCTCCAAAAAAACCTTTAATTGTAAATTCAGTATCACGCACTTGTGTGATATTTGTAAAATCCATTCGATTTTTTAGAGCATTTAGCCTCGGTGTAAGGCCTGAAAACAGCTGTTCATCTGTATAAGCTCGGTCAAAACTTTCTAAAAAAATATAAACGATATTTTTTCTTTTGGTAGGCTTGCGCGGAGCCGGAACGGCAAGATACGGATAAATTTGCTTTTTTATGTCGTCTACTCGCGGGTTTAATTGCGAATAAAACTCGTATGCGTAAATGCAAAAAGGATTTAACAAAAATGCCGCCACAATCCAAGGTATAAATAAAAAACTAAATTTTGAAATGCGGTCAATTTTAATCATACGAATACTGATAACAATACAAAACAATAAAATAGCAAAACATATTGCGCTCAAAATTAATATTTCACGCGCAAAACTTGTGAAAGGCGCACCTTTTATGGATGTATTAAAAAATGAGACAACAAAAAGTCCGAAATGTTTGCCAAAAATAAAAAATAGCAAAAGGTCAAAAACGAGTGTTGCGATATAGATAAACGAAAGTGTGCCGACGATTATTTTTAAGCTTTTGCGAGGCAAAAATGCGGCAAAAAGCAGCGAAGCGATAAAAAATAAAACAGAGACAAACGTCAAAATAAGCTCCTTATCTAGCAAAAAATTAATTTTAATCAAAGCGTGCTAAAAATTTTATAAAAAGCTTAATATTTTAAGTAGTGAATTTTATAAATTTTGCTTTGAGCTACAAATTTTTAAAGAAATTTTAAAAATTTAAGGTCTTACTGAGAATATTTATAGAAAAAATTTAAGTAGGTCGGCACAAATTTGACCTACTCGCCGACTCGCTCGCCGTTTATACGCACGATCCTAGCGGGGATGCCTACAACCGTGGCGTTATCGGGCACGTCTTTTAGCACTACCGAGTTTGCGCCTATTTTGGCGTTTTCGCCGATTAGGATATTTCCCAGCACCTTTGCGCCGGCTGCTATCGTGACGCCGTTTTTTACGGTCGGGTGGCGCTTGCAGCACTCTTTGCCCGTACCGCCCAGAGTTACTTGATGATAGATCAGCACATCATCGCCCACCTCGGCCGTCTCGCCGATAACCACGCCCATGCCGTGATCGATAAAAAGCCGCCTGCCGATCTTGGCGCCCGGATGTATCTCGATGCCCGTTAAAAAGCGCGACATCTGCGAGACAAAGCGCGCCGCAAATCGCCAGTTTTTAACATGCAAAAAGTGCGCGAATCTATGAAAAAAGACGGCATGGATGCCTGGGGTGTTGACGAGGATCGCCACATAGCAGCACGAGGCTACCGACGGGTCCTTTTCTCGCACGGTCGCTACCAGCTCGTTTAGTTCGGCTATCAGTCCCAAATCACGCCTCGTAAAGCGGAGTGCTGAGATACCTCTCGCCGTTATCGGGAGTTATGAAAAGCACCTTTTTGCCCTTACCTAGCCTCTTTGCGACCTTCACTGCAGCCGCCGGGCCGCGCCGCCCGAGATACCCAGCAAGATGCCTTCATCTTTAGCCAGCTTTCTAGCCGTCTCAAAGGCCTCATCGTTATCCACGCGCTCTATCTCGTCGATATAGGCGGTCTCAAGCGTAGCCGGGATAAAGCCCGCGCCGATACCCTGGATCTTGTGCGGGCCCGGTTTTTCGCCCGAAATCACGGCAGAGTCGTTTGGTTCAACAGCTACGATTTTAGTCTTATAGCCATTTGCTTTTAGCGCTCTTGCCGTGCCGCTTAGCGTGCCGCCCGTTCCTACGCCCGCCACGAACGCGTCAAGCTCTTTAAAATCATCCATGATCTCTTTTGCCGTAGTTAGCTCGTGAGCCTGCGGGTTAAATTTATTTTCAAACTGGCTTAGCATTACGTAGCCTTTTTCTCGCACGAGCTCGCTTGCTTTTTCGATCGCGCCTTTCATACCCTTTGCACCCTCGGTTAGCACAAGCTCGGCTCCGTAGGCCTTTTGTAGCTTGCGCCTTTCTATGCTCATGGTTTCAGGCATCACTAGCACGACCTTGTATCCCAGAGCAGCGCCCGCCATAGCCGCGCCTATGCCGGTGTTGCCGCTAGTTGGCTCCACGATGACGTCGCCTTTTTTTAGCGCGCCCTCTTTTTGCATGCCTAGGATCATGTTTGCGGCGATTCTATCTTTTACCGAGCCGCCCGGGTTAAAAAACTCAAGCTTAGCGTAAATTTCAGCCATGCCCTCTTCGTGCACGCTGTTTATCCTTACGATCGGGGTTTGACCGATGGTTTGAACGATGTTTTCATATATCATTT
>NZ_AOTD01000215.1 GCF_000344295.2 Campylobacter showae CC57C
GACGCGATCCGCCCGCCGTTTAAAAGCGTCCTAAGTCCTTTTAGACTGCCTCCCAGCTCGCCCGTAAAAGCGACTAGATCGCCCTTTTTCGCGCCGCTTCGTAAAACTGCCTTGCCTCGAAGCTGTGAAATAATCGTAACGCTAAGTAAAATTTTATCGCTACCGATAGTGTCGCCGCCGATGATGGTAACGCCGTATTCGTCGCAAATGTCGGCAAATCCCTTGCGTAGCGCCGAGATTTGATCCGCGCTCGTGTTTTTTGGTAGCCCAAGCCCCAAAAGCGCAAATTTAGGCTTAGCGTTCATCGCGACGGCGTCGGAGAGATTTACGAGCATCGCCTTGCGCGCGATCTCCTCCATACTTAGCCAGCCTGCCAGGAAGTGCGTTCCCTCGCAAAAAAGATCCTTGCTATACACCCACCGGCTACGCTCATGCGCCACTACGGCGCCGTCGTCGCCGATGAAGGAGTTGCTAAATTTATCGATTATTAGGCGTTCTTTATCCATTTTGCGATTTTATAAAATTCGGGCTAAAAAGGCGCTTGAAAAACGAATTTATTTAGGCGGCTCGGCAAATTTAACCTCTCAAATTTGCCGAGTTTAAAATCTATCCGAAAATCTCAAATTTACTAAACAGCTCGGGCTCCTCTTTTACTATGCCGCGCTTAACGAGGTCGGCCACGACTTCGCGGTCGCAGTCTGTTTGCAGCGGCCAGCCGCGAGTATAGCCCTCGGCCTCGCCTTTTGCGGTCGCGTCGATACAGACCGCGCCCTCACGCACGTAGATATCGCGCAGAGCGTCGATATTATTTGTCACGCGCCAAAGCAGCATATATGGATTTTCCAGGCGGTTTTCGCAGCCGACGAAAACTAGTAGTTTAAAGTACTCTTTAAATTTCAAAAGCTCATTAAAAACCTCTTTTACGAGGCGATTTTTGTCAAATTTGACGACGCAAATCGGCGTTTTGGTATTTGTTTTAAACTGCACGAGCTGCGTTAAATTCGGCTCTATTTCTTTAAATTTAGCTAGTAGCGCGGCGTCATCCAAAAGCACCGGCGCAGGCGTAGAAAAATCCTGCGTCGCATCGATGCCCAGCTTACCGCCAAAGCACGAGTTTGGGCTCGCGTGATCGAGCTGATCGCACACGCCCTCGCTAATTAGCAGGCTTTTATCGCCGAAACGGTTTAAAATATGCTCCGTAAGCGCGTCATAATCGCTCAAATTTGGCGCATCATCACCCACAAAAACCGCGTGTTTGACGAAGCTCATCTGCCCCACGCCCCAAAACGCGTGCATCGCCTGCTTGGCGTGCGCCGGATAAAGGGTGTTGATTTTAGCTAGGATCAGGTTGTGAAAGACGCCGTTTTCAGGCATATTGTAGTCCAGAAGCTCGGGCACCGTCGTGCGCAAAAGCGGCAGGAAAATACGCTCGGTCGCCCAGCCCATATACTTATCCTCAAGCGGCGGCTTGCCGACCACGGTCGCGTGAAATACGGGCTCACGCTTGCTCGTGATCGCCGTAACCTCCATCACCGGAAATGGCCCCACTGGCGTATAAAAGCCGGTATGGTCGCCAAAAGGCCCCTCGAGCTCAAATTTATCCGTATCCACAAAACCCTCGATCACGTAGTCCGCGTCGTGCGGAACGTAAATTTCATTCGTCAGCGACTTTACGAGTTTGGCCGGCTCTTTGCGGATAAATCCGTAAAGCAGCAGCTCAAACACGCCCTTTGGTAGCGGCGCCTGACCGCACCAGATGTAGAGCGGATCGCCACCTATTGCCACGGAGACTGGCATCTTGCGGCCTGCGCGCTTGTATTCGTTAAAGAAATTCGCGCCGTCTTTGTGGATCTGCCAGTGCATACCGAGGCGATTTTTACCATAAATTTGCAGTCGGTACATGCCGACGTTTTGCAGTTCGCCGTCTAGGCTCTGCGTATAAACCTGCCCCATCGTGATAAAGGCGCCTCCGTCAAGCGGCCACGTTTTTAGCGCGGGAAGCGAGAATAGATCGACGTCATCGCCCATGAATTTGACCTGCTGACATTCGCCCTCGCCTTTTGATCTTTTCGTGAAAATTTTTCTCATCTCAAACAAATACGCGGCAAAATTTAGCTTTTTGCCAAAGCTTTTAGGTTTTTTAGGTTTTAAAAGCCGCTCGATCTCGCTCGCGATCTCATCGGGATCGCGTCCAAAAATAAGCTCTAAAGCGCGCTTTGAGCCGTAGATATTAGCTAGCACGGGAGCAAATTTGCGCCCCGTTTTTTTGCAAACGGGATTTGTAAAAAGCAGCGCCTGCGAGTTTTCGCGCTTGACCTCGATGTAGCTTGCGTGCGCGATCTCCAGATCGATATCCGCAGGCTCATCAATGACGCGCAGCAGGCCGTTATCTTTTAGAAGCTTGATGTAGTCCATATTTTTCCTTATAAATTTATACTTAGTTATCCAAATTTTAATAAAGTTAAATTTAGCAAATTTGGGCTAAATTTGTCATTTTATTGCGATTTTTTAAAAAATTTATAGAGAGAAATATGAAAAACTTACCAAACATAGGCGATCACATTTTCGTAGATAGAAGCGTGCTTGGCATCAAGCTTTACGAGCACCACGGCATCTACGTCGGAGACGATATGGTCGTGCACTATAACGGCTTGGCGCGCGGGATAGTTTTTGAAAAGAGCTGCTTTGAGGAGATCTTAAGCAATGTCGTGCCGCTAGATAAGCGCAATATCGCAAAAGTGGAGATGACTAGCCTCGAGGAGTTTGCAAGCGGCGATACTTGGCAGATAAAAGAGCATGCAAATGCACCGTTTAGCGGCACAGATATATCCCTTTGCGCCAAAGCCCGCGTAGGCGAGCAAAAATACAACCTGCTCATCAACAACTGCGAGCATTTTTGCAACGAGTGCGTATTTGGCGAGCATATGAGCGAACAGGTGCAAAACGTAAAGCAAAACTCGGCGCTATTTAGCGAGATAGAGCCACTTTTAGGGCAGATCATAAGTGAACTTTTCGGCGCACAAACTAAGAACGAGATCAAAGAAACTTTCGTAAAATCGTTCGCCGCGCTTGCGCAATTTATGAAAGATAGCGCGGAGCAAAAAGCTCGCGAGATGATAAAAGAAAACAGCGATAAGGCAAATTTGCAAATAGAGAAATTTAAGGACAAAAATGCCGAAATGAACGCTATGTTTAAAAAGATCGGCGCGGACTTAAAGACAAAGATCGCAAAGGATTTTAATATAAAAATTTAGTCCAACTACGGTTTTGACGCTTGGTCAAATTTAAAAGGTACTTTTAAATCACGGCTTTATTTCGCGGTATTTTATCCGCGTTTTGGCTTGCAGCATTTAGCGCGCTAGGTAGCGCCGCAGCTCCCGAAACGGCGGCAAATTTTAAGAAATTTCGTCTTTTTGGATACTTTAAAAATATCACGCGTCAAATTTGACCTATAAATTTACCTTAAGACGTCTTAAAAAGATAGCATTTAGAATTTGATCAAAGCCGCTCTGTCATTATAAACTCGCCAGTGTTCATCTGTGGCAAACCAGCCTCGTCCTGGACGCGCAAAAGTCGAGTCTTATTATCTGTCACGCCACTGATAATAAGTTTAAAAATTTATCCTCTTTATAGGCGTGTAATAGGTGCAACTTTTTAGTATCAGGCTATGCCGTTTCGGCGTTTTTAGAAGTAAGCGAGATACGAAATATCCCGCTAAAATCGCTGCTTTGCCCGAGCTTCGCGATATTTATCTAGCCAAATTTACTCGGCGAGTAAAAGTTATTTTTGAGGCAATCTCACATTTCGACCTTCAAATTTGAGTTTTTGTAGAAATTTTTATAAGTAAAAAGCTAGTGCACGAGCTCCAAATCAACCTGCGCAAAAAGCGCGGAGATAAAGAGCCCATGTGAGGTTTTTCATCAAGAGTTGGCCATCTCCTCGGCGCGTTTTAGCAGCTCTTTTGCGCCTTTACCGATAAATATCCGTCCAAGCTCGGCGCCCACGCTCTTCCACTCGCTTTTTTGCGCGACGATGTTTTCGCGTATGCTCTCGCTACCGTCTGGTAGCCCCACGACCGCGCGTATCTCGATCTTGTCGCCGTTTAAATTTGCATTTACGCCGATAGGTACCTGGCAACCGCCCTCTAGCATCGCGACGAAATCACGCTCCACAGTCGTCTCTATCACAGCTTTTTCGTCTTTTAAAAACTCTATCAAATTTAAAATCCCAGCATCATCTCTAGCCTCGATACCGAGCGCCCCCTGCCCCATCGCAGGAACCATCTGATCTAGCTCAAACGGCACGATATGTGCTACTTCGGAGCGTAAATTTAAGCGGTTCACGCCCGCCATCGCTAGGATAATCGCGTCAAATTCGCCCTCTTTTAGCTTGCGCAGGCGGGTTTTGACGTTGCCTCGTAGCGAGATGATCTCAAGGTCCGGACGCATAAAAAGTAGCTGCATTTTACGGCGCAGGCTCGTCGTGCCCACGCGCGCGCCCAGGGGCAGGTCCTCAAATTTAGCATATTTTTCGCTTAGCATCGCGTCCCTCACATCCTCGCGCGAGCAGATCGCGGCCAGCACCAGTCCCTCTGGGAAAACGACGGGCACGTCTTTTAGGCTATGCACGGCGATGTGCGTTTCGCCGCTTAGCATGCTATCTTCCAGCTCTTTTGTAAATAGCCCCTTACCGCCGATTTTGGCTAGCGGCGTATTAAGTATCACGTCGCCTTTGGTTTTCATACCCGTTAGCTCGACCGCAAGATTTGGGTAGCGCGATAAAATTTTATCCCTGATATGCTCGCTTTGCCACATCGCCAGCACGCTTTTTCTCGTTGCGATTTTTAGTTTTTCCATATTTGCCTCTTTTCTTCTACGACTTCAACGTCGATGATCTCGCCGTCATCGCGCGGTTTGTCGCGTCTGCTCTCAAATTTTTCGTAATAATATTCGCTCCCGCTCTTGCACTCGCCGCCGTTTTTTAAATTTGCAAAAAACGCGACCGCTACGATCACCGCGCCAAAAACGTCGGTGATAAGCCCCGGGATAAACATAAAAAAGCCCCCGATCGCCATACCTACGCTACTAAAGACGTCTGAGGGCTTAAAAAACGCGATATTGCTAGTTAGCTGAAAAAATCCGACGCGAAACATAAAAAACAGCCCCAAAATGGCCGATGCGATAACCTCTAGGACCAAATTTAAAAATCCGTACGCGTGGATAAAAAAATACGCTGCTGCGATCTCTAAAACGACGTAGGGCGTAAAAAAATGCTTTATCATAGGCTCTTTAGGCGCGCTAAAATTTCGCTCGCTTTGAGCGTTTCTTTAACTAGGCCGTCACGCGTAACGAGCTCGACCGTGCCCTCTGCCAACCCCTTGCCTACGATCACGGCATAAGGAAATCCCATCAGCTCAAATTCGCTCATTTTAACGCCAAAGCGCTCGTTTCTATCGTCAAGTAGTACCGAAACGCCCGCCGCGCGTAGGTCTTCGTAAAGCCCCTGAGCAAATTTAACGCCCTCTTCGTCTTTTAAATTTGAGACGATGATTTCAAATTTAAACGGAGCTAGGGTTTTGTTCCAGATTATGCCTTTTTCATCGTGGCTAGCCTCGACGGCGACGGCGACCAGGCGGCTAACGCCGATACCGTAGCAGCCCATAATAAACGGTTTTGCCTTGCCGTTTTCGTCCAAAAACGTAGCACCCATCGGCTCAGAGTACTTGGTGCCTAGCTTAAATATATGCCCGACCTCGATACCTTTGCTAACGCTTAAATTTCCGCCGCAGCAAGGGCACTTATCGCCGGCTTTGACCGCGGTTAGGTCTTTAAAGCGATCGGCGTTAAAGCTGCTAACGCTAACGCCGACGAAGTGATAATCTCGCTCGTTTGCGCCGCAGATCATCTGCGACTCGCCCTCAAGCTCCTTATCGATGTAAAACTCCACGCCCTTTAGCCCGACCGGCCCGCAAAATCCGCCCACAAGCCCGGCTGCCGCGATCTCGGCTTCGGTCGCGTCCGCTAGCTCGAGCGCCCCGCACGCGTTTTGGGCTTTAACCTCTTGTAGCTCATCCTCGCCGCGCACGAAAAATACCACGATTTTCTCGCTCTTTTCGCCTTTATCGCCGATAAAAATCGCCTTTTTTATCACCGCTTTTATGCAGTAAAACTCATCAACTCTAAAAAACTCTGCCACGTCTTTGATGGTTTTGGCATTCGGAGTTAAAAATTTAGCCGCGTCAGCCTCGGGCCGCTCCGCCTGCGTCGTTCGTTTTGCGCGGGTTGCGGCCTCTATGTTTGCGGCGTAGTCGCAGTTCTCGCAGACGATGATATCATCCTCGCCGCTATTTGCAAGCACCATAAACTCTTTACTTCCGCTGCCGCCTATCGCGCCGCTATCGGCTCTAACCGCGCGGAAATTTAACCCAAGACGAGTAAAAATTTTGCTATAAGTTTTTTCCATCAGGTCAAATTCACGGTCCAGATCATCGGCGTTTGCGTGGAAGCTATATCCGTCCTTCATCAAAAACTCGCGCCCTCTAAGTAGCCCAAATCTCGGCCTTGCTTCGTCTCTAAATTTGGTATTTATCTGATACAAATTTAGCGGCAGCTGTTTATATGACGTCACTTTGCCTCGCACGAGCGCGACGACGCTCTCTTCGTTTGTCGGGCTTAAAACAAAGTCGTTTTCCTTGCGGTCCTTAAAGCGCAAAAGCTCCTTGCCGTAGACGTCAAAACGCCCGCTCTCGCGCCAAAGATCGGCGGAGGTAACGAAGCTCATCGAGATCTCCTGCGCGCCCGCCTCGTCAAGCTCCTCTTTGACGATATTTTTTATATTTTCAAGCACACGTTTACCAAGCGGCAAAAAGTTGTAAAGTCCGCTGCCTACCTGCTCGGCGTAGCCCGCTCGGAGCAAAAATTTATGACTTGCCAGACTCGCGTCTTTTGGCGCTTCTTTTGCCGTCGGCGCGTAAAGTTTGCTAAATTTCATTCGTTCTCCCATTCAAATTCATTATTTTCTTCTTGCGGCGTTTGCTCCGCGACGTTAAAAATTTCCCCGATAGCTCTTAGTTGCGCTTCGCTTCCGGCAGCGCCCGCGAGGTTTTTTAAATTTATCGTCGGCGCGTGCAAAAACGCCTTAAAAACCTGATGTATGAGGCGATACGCCTCCTCTTTGTCGCTATGTTTTAGATAGCCCTTTTTTAGGGCTTTTGCTAGCTCTCTTTGGGCGCACTCTTTAGCCTGCTCTCTTATGCCTTTTATTAGCGGCGTGACGGCCACCTCGCGCAGCTTTTGGAAAAACGCCGCCGTATTTCGCCCGACGATACCGTATGCGATCTGAGCTTGTTCCTCGCGCAGGGCGAGATTTTTATTTACGATCTCTTGCAAGTCGTCCACAGCGTAAATTTTGATATTTTCGCCCTGTGCGATCGCGATATCGCGCGGCACGGCTATATCAAAAAAGTAACGCTTAAACTCCTTTGGCTCTACCATCGCGTCGATCAAAACCGGATGCGGCGCGGCGGTCGCGGAAAATATTATTTGATATTTATTTATGTACTGCGCTACGTTTGAAAGCGAGTCGTATTCGTTATTATCCCCCAGCGTTAGGGCTAAATTTTTAGCGCGCTCTTTGTTTCGGCTGATGATTATCGTTCGCGCGCCGCTTGCGATTAGATGCTTTGCGGCTAGCTCCGCCATCTCGCCAGCACCCACTATCACGGCGACCATGCCGTTTAGCGTGCCGAAAATTTCCTTTGCCTTCGCCACCGCGACGCTTGAGACCGAGATCGGATTTTTGGAGATTTCGGTTTTGTTTCGCACCTCCGCCGCACACTTAAAGGCAAACTCCATCGCCCTGCCGAGCTTCGCACCGCATTTACCGTTAGCGCGGGCAAATTTATACGCCTCTTTTAGCTGTCCCGCGATCTGCGTTTCGCCGATAACAAGACTATCTAGCGAGCTAGCTACGGCAAAAAGATGATGCACGGCGCCGTTATCCTCGTAGATGTCGGCTCTGCTTTGCAGCTCCTCAAAAGGGATACCGCAGATGAGCGACATGCAGGCGATGATGTGCTTGCTAGCGCCTTCGACCGTCTTTACGCTAGCGATGATCTCGACGCGGTTGCAGGTGCTTAGCACCATGCACTCGTTGATGTTTTGGCTGGAGCTAATGAGGCGTAAAATTTCGTTTTTGCGCTCGATGTTAGAAAAAGAGAGCTTTTCACGCACGGATATATCGGTGTTTTTGTGCGTAAAGCTCACGCTTGCGTAATGCATTAAAATTCCCTATCTATCATTGATTTTACGATACTTTCTAGGCCGTCTATGTTAAATTTCTCTACCGATTTTATCGCCTGCTCGCCTAAATTTTTAGCCGCTTCTATGCTTTTTTTTATCGCGCCCGTTTCGTTCATCTTTGCCCTCACCCAGCCCTGCTCTGACTCGCTCAGATCTTTTTTGAACAGGTTTTTTAGCTTCTCTTTGTCTGATTCGTTTAAGCTTTCGTAAAGATAAATGTAGGGCAGCGTCGTTTTACCCTCTTTAAAGTCACTAAAATTCGGCTTTCCAAGCGTCGCGGCATCTTGCGTGACGTCTAGGATGTCGTCGATTATCTGAAATGCTAGGCCTAAATTTTTGCCGTAAATTTTAAAATTACGCGTGTCAAATCCGGCCAGCATCGCTCCAACCGCAGCTGCAGCCTCGATCAAAACGGCGGTTTTGTAGTAGATCATCGTTTCGTATGCGGATTTGTCTTCGTTAAATTTAGCCGAGAGATCCACATCCATCATCTCGCCCACGCTTAGCTTACTAACCGCGCCCGATATCTCGCCCGCGATCTCGTGCGGGAATTTCGACAGCTCGTAAAAGCCCTTCGAGTAGAGGATATCGCCCAGCATCACGGCGTTTTTGGTGCCAAAGCTCGCATTTATACTCGGGCTTCCGCGCCTCGTGTCGGCATCGTCGATCACGTCGTCGTGAAGCAAGCTAGCTAGGTGAATAAGCTCGATAATCGCGCAAATTTTGAGACTCTGTTCGCTCTCGCACGCTATTTTTAAAAGTAGCTTAGAGCGCAGCTTTTTGCCCGAGTTTATCCGAGCAAACATCGCATTTGCGGGCTCATAACCAAGCTCTGCGATAAAATTTTTCATTATCAGATCGATTTTTTCCATTTATGCTCACTTAAATTTTGCTTTTATCTGGCGTTTTGCGCGCTATTTTGAGCGCCGCTCTGCTTTTTTGGCGGGTCCAAAAACTCCACGTCC
>NZ_AOTD01000216.1 GCF_000344295.2 Campylobacter showae CC57C
ATCTTAAAAGTGCGGGTCTCGGTGGGTAAATTTTACGCTTTTATGTCAAGCGAGCGATACCGGCGATTAAGCCGCCAAAGCGCAAATCCGATAAAATTTGATAGAATTAGCAAAAAAGGCAAAAATGGAAACGAAATCGTTTTTATCGCAGCTGGCCGCGCTAGTCGTCGTTGCCGCGATATTTTACGCTAGCTACGGCGCTACAAACGCCCTCGCGAGCGCTCGCGCAAACGTGCCCGAGATCTATTTTGCCTGGGAGCGCGCGGTGCCGTTTTGGGCGTGGAGTATCGTGCCGTATTGGTCGCTAAATTTACTCTACGCGCTTGGATTTTTCCTCTGCCGTGACGCCGGGGAGCTCGCGCGCTACGTCACGCAGCTACTAGCCGCGCAGATTATCGCGACGCTGTTTTTTATCGCTTTTCCTCTGCAAATGTCGTGGGAAAAGCCCGCAGTTTCGGGCTTTAGTGGTTTTTTGTTCTCGAGCCTGGCCGCCTTTGACCTCCCGTTTAATCAAGCCCCATCGCTGCACATCATACTTTGCGTCGTCGTGGGCGCATTTTACCTTCGCAAGGCGCGCGCGGTTTGGCTTAAAGCGGCGCTCGTAGCATGGTTTGTGCTCATCGGCTTTAGCGTACTGACCACGTATCAGCACCATTTTATCGACATTCCGACGGGATTAGCCGCCGGTTGTTTCGTGCTGCTCGTTCGTCCGATGGATGGCGAGCCGCTTAGTTTTGCCATGTCCGCGGACGCAGCGCGATACAAATGGGCGGCACTATATCTGGGGCTTGCGTTTTTGACGCTTTTTGCGGCGATTTTGGGGGCTCAAATTTGGAGCTCGTGGGCGCTGTGGCTATCTTGGGCGAGCCTTAGTTTTGCGCTGGTTGCCTGCGGTTACGCGTTTTTGGGCGTGGGTGTTTTTGCTAAAAACGGGCAAGGTCGTCACGCCGCCGTGTCTAAAGCCTTACTTTTCCCTTATCTTTGCGTCGCGCGGCTAAATGCGCTTTTTTGGCTGCGCAGACGCCGGCTTTCAGACGAGATTTTGCCGGGGCTCTATCTGGGCTCGGTTAAGCAGGCGGGTAAATTTTACGCGGTGCTAGACTGCGCGGCCGAGTTTGAGAGGCCTAACGGCGCGCAAATTTACGCGAGTCTACCTATGTTAGATATGATAACGCCCGGCGCAGACGAGCTGAGGCGCGGTGCGGACGAGCTTGAGCGACTCGTGAAAATGGCTTTTAGCAGCGGCGCAAATTTACCGCAAAGGGCGGCGGAGCTAGGATTAAATTTTAGCGCCGAGGTGGGCTACGCGCACGGGCGAGATTTGAAATTTGACGAGCAAGCGGGCTCGCGGGTAAATTTACAAACGCCCGGCGCGGCGAACAAACTAGAGATCACCGAGGCGAGACAAACTCCCGCGGGCTCAAATGAACGAGTCGCCGAGCAAAACAGCAAAAGGGTGCTAGTGTGTTGCGCGCTGGGCTACGGCAGGAGCGCGTCGGTGCTGCTTGCTTGGATGGTGATTTTTAGGGACTTTGGCTTTGATGACGCGCTAAATTTGCTAAAATCGCGCCGCGAAAAGATCGCCGTCTCCAGCTCGCTGCGCGAGAGGATAGCGCGGCTAGTCGCAGAAGTCCACGAATTCGAAAACGGACTAAAGATTGGCTAAATGCGCAAAAGCAAGTGCGGCAAATTTAAGCGCGAAATAGGCGCATGCTAAATTTGATCAAGTCCGGTTTGAGGGATCAAATTTAAAAAATCTGCAGGCTAGAAACAAGCGGCATTGCAAAATTCTCGGCGAAAACGAACGGGAATTTAACCAAAGGCAAACGCCCAAAATGAGGAGGGAAAATGACGAATGCGGAGCAAAACGAGAAAGCGGCGCAAGGCGGGGAGCGGGAATGCCGCCAAAGGACGGACGATAGGGCTTTGGCGCTGGTTACGGCTAGATTTTTAGCAACGCATAGGCTATTTTTCTTTTTAAATTTGCTTCAGCTAGCCGTCTGCCTTAGTATTTTTGCAAATTTTGTCGTCGTTGCGGGCTTTTTGACGGCTTTTGCGGTTTTGTTTTATCTGCATATTAGGTTGCATTTTGACGCGCTTATATTTAATGATTTTGCGGATGAGAGGCTGGGGCAGGGCAAATTTGACGCGGCGCTTTTAGAGCTAAATTTAACTAGCAAACCGCCTAAAATCCGCGATATGAAAAGTCGCTGCGCTGGAGCTTTGCGGCTATATAAACTAACGGCCGCGCTTACTATCGTCGTTGCTGCCGCGGCTTTGGCGGGTTACTATCTGGGCTAGAGTTTTGGCGCCCAATTTGACGGCCAAATTTGGCTCGGGAGTGCGCTTTTAATTTGCGGCGTTAGCTAAATTTGACTTCCGTGATCGTATGATTTTATGGTTTGAAAGATAAATTTAGGCGCAAACGGTTAAATTTGCGCCCGTAGGTTTATTTGATATTTTCTAGAGTGCTGCAGCTCTGAGCCGAGCCTAGATCGCAGCCTTTTTTGAAGTAAATTTTAGCCTTTTCAAGATCTTTTGCGACTCCGCTTTCAGTCGGCGGCATGTAGTATGTGTAGCCCGCAAACAAACATGAC
Organism: Campylobacter showae CC57C; assembly: GCF_000344295.2. Classification (GTDB taxonomy): domain Bacteria; phylum Campylobacterota; class Campylobacteria; order Campylobacterales; family Campylobacteraceae; genus Campylobacter_A; species Campylobacter_A showae_B. The sequence goes on from NZ_AOTD01000216.1 coordinate 2,598, forward strand.
TCGACTAGGCCGTGCTCGCAGCCTTTGTCAAAATACTCCGCAGCTTTAGCAAACTGCTTTTCTTGATAGTACGCAGAGCCCGCGTATTCGCATCCTAGCGCGATATTTGCTTCGCAGGCTTTTGCGGCATTGTCTTTATCTTTTACGTATTTTCCTGAGGCTTCGTGCTCTTTTTTCGTAAAGGCCAGGAGATAGTACTCGTACGCTTTTGCTTCGTCTTTTTTGCCGTAGGCGTCGTCTTGGTAGATTTCGCCTAGCTTCGCGCATCCGTCAAATCTCTCGCCTTGGCAAATTTCGCTTAGGATTTCGACGGCTTTGTCTATATTTTTCTCTACGCCTTTGCCGTCTCTATAGCCCATCGCTACAAATTTACAACCGTCGTCGTAGCCGCTACTGCAAAGTTTTGAAAATATCTCAAAGCCTTTTTTGGGATCGTGCTCGGCGCCGTTTTTGCCCTCGGTGTACGAGTAGCCCGTCCATAGGCAACCTAAATTTGAGCCTAGATCGCAAGCTTTTTGGTAGTATTTGACGTCTTGTTTTTCATAAGCGTAGTCTATGCAGGCCGCCGCATCGTTGTTTTCGCAGCCTTTTTCGGCGCTCACGGCGGGTTTTTCTTTTACTTTGTCGCAGCAGTCGCTTCTCTTGCCAAACGATATCTAGTAGCACTTTTCATAGGCCTGCTTTGCGAGGCCGGAGTCTTTTTTGACGTCGGAACCCTTGCCAAACTCATAAAGCTGCCCGAGCTCCTTGCAAGAAGAATCAACCTTTTCTTTATAGCAGCCTAGCTTAAAGTAGTTCTCCGCGTCCTTCCACTGGCCTTTGGATTTTGCCGCTAGTCCGTTGTTGTGATTTGGCCCGGCCTGTGCTACCGACAGGCAACAAAATGCTAAAAACATGGCTAAAGCTAGCTTTTTTATAAGACCCTCCTTGCGAGTAATCTTAAACATTATAGCCTGTTTGCTATGTTTTTAACCTAAATCACGACTACTTCGGTTTTTAGCTCGACGCCAAACTGCTCCAAAACGCGCTCGCGGGCTAAATTTATGAGTCCGGTCACGTCCGCGAAGGTCGCGGCGTTAAAATTTATGATGAAATTTGCGTGCTGTTCGCTAAATTTGGCCCCGCCTATCGCGTAGCCTTTGAGCTGAGCGGCCTCGATCAGCCTGCCTGCGTAGTCGCCGGGCGGATTTACAAAACAGCTGCCAAAGCTAGCGCCTTTTGGCTGATTTGCGCGTTTAGCGGCGAAATCCGCCGCAAGAGTCGCGTCAAATTCGCGTGAAATTTTAAACTCGGCGCCGAAAATCGGCTCATCTATCCCGCTTTTGCGGTAGCTAAAGCTTATCCTCTCGCGCTCCACCCAGCCGCGTCCCAGCCGCACCGCGAGCAAGTCGTCGCTGAGGCTACCGCCGCAAGGCCCCGCGTTCATTTTTATTAGTCCGCCAAGCGTACCGGGGATATTTTGCAAAAACTCAA
>NZ_AOTD01000217.1 GCF_000344295.2 Campylobacter showae CC57C
AAACGAGCCTTGCTGCGCCGGCCAAGCCACTAGCGAGGCGTAGTAGCCGTCTTTTACAAATTTGCTCGAGACAAATTTCTTGCCGTAATTTGTCTCGATATAGACCTCTTTTAGCATTTCATCAGTCGCCTTAAACACGACCGTCGCGCTACCGCCTTTAGTGATGGCGTATGAGTGATTTAGGATATTTACGTCGGGTTTTTTATTATCGACGGTGATTTTGACCTCTTTTTTTTGCGTGTTGCCGAGGAAAAATCCCCACTTGCTAGTATCGGTGGCTTCGATTACGATGTTGTAGATATCTTTTTGCGCGCCAAATCCCGTTTTAGGAAAGGTCAAATTTAAATCTACGATTTCAGACGGCGCTTCAAATTTTTGAGTTAGCAAATTTACGCTGCCTTTTTCGTCTACGAGTGAAATTTTAACTGATTTCACGCCGCCTTCGTCGGTTATCTTGATCGGCAGAGGCGAGGTCAGGTTCCAGTAAATTTGATCTGAGATGGCGATTTTTGGGGCTTCGCGCTCAAACGTTTTTGATGTAAATAAAAAAGCTATCGCCGCAACTAAAAGTAAAATAATAACGCCGAAAAATATCAAATTTGGATTGCCGCGTCTTCTCATAAAAATCTCCTAAATCTTAAAGAGACCGATTTTACTAAAAAGCGATAAATTTAAGGTAAATTTGCGCCTGAATTTATAAAATTTCGCGTATTTTTCTAGCTTCGCCCATCCATTCTCGCAGCTCGTCCCACTGCTCGTTTTTGATTAAATTTTCGCATTCGTCAAGTTCTTTTTTGAAAAGGTCTATCGAATTTATCAAATTTTGCTTGTTTTGTTTAAAGATATCCGTCCACATCACGGGCGAGCTTTTGGCGATCCTGATCATGCCGTTAAATCCAGTGCCGCTTAGCGCGATGATATTTTTTTTGTTTTCCTTTTTTAGTACGCTGCTAGCTAGCGAAAAGCTGATGGCGTGGGGTAGGTGAGAGATGACGCTGGCGTGATGATCGTGCTCGGCTGCGCTCATGAAGATAATCTTCATGCCCAGGTGCGAAAACAGCTCGACCGAGCGCTTGACATGCATTTCGCCGCTTTCTTTAAAATCGCAGATAGCTACGACGGCGTCTTTAAAAAGCCCAGAAAACGCGGCGGTCGGTCCGGAGTACTCGGTGCCGGCCATCGGGTGAGCGGGGATGAAATTTTGCCTGATGCTCTCTGGCACGGCTTCGATTATTTTTTGCTTGGTGCTACCAAGATCGACGATGGTCGTGTTTTCGCCGATGCCTTCAAATTCTTTGACGATTTTGATGATGGCTTCTACGGGGATGGCTAGAAATATCATATCGCACTTTTGCTTCATCTGCTCAAGAGTTAAAATTTCATGCACGAGGCCGAGCTGCATCGCCTGCTTTTCGTGCTCTTTGTTTAGATCCATGCCGCTAACGCAGCTGATTAGTTTTTCATTTTTTAGGCTAAGACCTAGCGAGCCGCCGATGAGTCCTAGGCCTACGATACCGATTTTCATAAATTCGCCTTTAAATTTATATTGTTTAAAAATAAAATGTGCTATTATACAGCCTTATCATCACTTTTAGGTTAAATCAATGAAAAAAAGCGTTTTTCTACTACTTTTGGGCGCTGTTTTGGCAAACGCCCAGCAGATAACTTCCATAAATTTTAAAGGCCTTATCCATCTATCCCCCGAAACCGCAAAGGAGTTAATGGGGCTAAAAGTCGGCGACGAGCTAAGCGGCGATAGCACGGATAGGGCGATCGCAAAGCTGTTTAGGCAGGGCTACTTCGACGATATCTATATCGAAAACGAGGGCGGCGACGTAACCGTAACGGTAAAAGAAAAGCCTAGTATCGCTCGTATCGATATCAAAGGCGTAGTAACTAACGACAAAACCGCTATCGACGGGCTAATCAACATCAAACAAGGCAATATGTACGACGAGCTAGCCATCGAGCGCGCAAAAGAGCGCATAAGGCAGTATTATGAGTCAAAAGGCTACTTTGACACGATCGTGGACGTAACTAAAGAGCCGGTAGCGGGCAATGAAAGCAGCCTTTTTGTCACGATGAACATAAACCGCGGCGAAAATATCATAATAGAAAACGTAAATTTAGTCGGCGCGAAGCTTTTTGATTATGATGACGTAGAGCCTGTGGTGGCGAATAAAGAGCGCGAATTTATGGGCTGGATGTGGGGTAGAAACGACGGTAAGGTCAAGCTTTTTGAGCTACCAAACGATCCTGCGAGAATCCAAGATAAATACTACCAAAAAGGCTACCTAGACGCGACGGTTTCAAACCCGTATCTAAATGCATACATGGATAACTACACCGCAGATCTCACCTACTACGTGACCGAGGGCGAGCAGTATAGGGTATCTAGCGTAGATATCGAAGCGCCTGAGTTTTTAGAGCTTGATAAAGAGAAAATTTTAAAAGACTTTAGGCTAGAAAGCGGTGACGTGATGAACTCCGCTCGCCTAAGACAAGACATGAAAAAGCTCGACGATATGGTAGCGGATAAGGGCTATGCGTTTGTAAGGATAAATCCAAAAACCGAGAAAAACGTCGAGGACAGAACCGTTAGTATCGTCTATGAAGTCGTACCTGACGAAAAAGTATATATAAGAAACGTGCAAATTTCAGGTAACGATAGAACCGTAGATAGAGTCGTCAGACGCGAGCTATACCTCACGGAGGGGAATTTATACAGTAGAACCGACCTGCAAGACAGCAAGGACGCGCTAAAGCGAACGAGCTACTTTGATGAGGTTGAGATCGAGGAGCAGCGCGTCGGAGCAAATCAAGTCGATCTACTCGTAAAAGTAAAAGAGGCCTCCACGGGCTCGATCAGCGGCGGTATCGGCTACGGTAGCTCGGACGGTTTGCTACTTAACGCGAGCGTGTCTGATACGAACGTATTTGGTAGCGGTATGAAGGGCGTCATAAGCGTGGATAGGAGCGACAACGAGCTCTCCGGCCAGATAGGCCTAACCAACCCGCGCCTTTTTGATAGCGAATATAGCCTGGGCGGCACGCTATACGCTAACGACTACGACTGGAACAACTACGACGAGAAATCATACGGCCTAAATTTGGTATTAGGCAGAAAGTTAACTAGAAATCTAAGCGCGTCTTTGGGTTATGTCATCGAACAAAGCCGCATCAGCGGGCTTAGCGACGTGCTAAAAAGCGTCGGCTATAAAGACGGCAAAAGCATCAAAAGCTCCCTCATCCCGTCTATCACCTATAACAGCACGGATGATTATTACCTACCTCGTACCGGCATCATCGCAAGCACTAGCCTAGAGTTTGCGGGCGTGGGCGGCGACGAGAAATTTTTAAAGAGCAGAACGAATTTCAACTGGTATCAAGGAATCAGAGAGTGGGTAGACTATGACCTTATTTTCAGATTTAAATCAAGCTTCGGTAAAATTTGGGATCGCGGATACATACCGATCAACGAAAAGCTTTACTTAGGCGGCATCAGAAATCTACGCGGCTTTGAGAGCAGGACGGTTTCGCCGAAAGTAAAAGCCCTAAACGGTCAGTGGTACGAGACGGGCGGCACTATCTCGTTTAACAGCTCGGCCGAGCTTAGCTTCCCGATAATAGAGCGCGTAAAAATGCGCGGCGTGATGTTTGTTGACTATGGCGTCATAGAGGGCAAACACGTACAAAGAAGGGCTGGATACGAGTATATCGACGGACGTATCAGCAGATATAGCGCCGGCGTGGGTATCGAGTGGGTGACGCCGATGGGGCCGCTTCAGCTTATCTTTGCTAAACCGCTTAACAAGCAGGATAGCGACGACACTAGTACGTTTGAATTTACTATCGGGCAACGCTTCTAATTATACTAATGCGGTGTTTTGATTTGCAAAACGCCGCTCTATCTTTTTAAATTTATCGCCGTAAGATTGCCGCTTTTGGTTCAAATTTTATGAGCCGCGCCGCGAAAGTAAAATTTAATCCCGCAAAGTTAAATTTAAACCTTCGCTCCTAGCGCTTCCAAAATCACCGTAACGTGGCTTAAATTTATATCCTTTGTCGCTGTTAGCAGCGCGATTTTGCCGTGAGTCTTTTCTAGCGATTTTAGCTTTTTTAGTCCCGCCGCCGCTTCCTCATTTGCAAGCTCAGCTTTAAATTTAAGCCTAAACTCGCCAAATCTACCCTCTTTATCCTCGTGAAACCAAGCCCTAAGCTCATTTGAAGGGGTGATAGATTTTAGCCACAAAAATGAGCTAAATATCTCCTTTTTTATGCCGCGAGGATACAACCTATCTACGAATACGCCGTAAAAATCGCTGCTTTTGTTACCTTTGATAAAATCGTAAATTCTAAAAGCCTTAAACATAAAATACCTTTTTGCAAATTTGACCTAAATTTTACTGCAAAAAACAAATTTATTGGCAGCGAAAACGCTAAAATTTAAATATTAAGCACCGTTTTACTATTGTAAGCTATAATTAGCGTTTATTTTAAATTTAAATTTGTAAAGGAAGTGTTTATGTTTAGGTCAATCACGAATAAGATAGCCGTGATGCTCATCGTCTCGCTGATCGTTTCGTTTGCCGCTATTT
>NZ_AOTD01000218.1 GCF_000344295.2 Campylobacter showae CC57C
AAAAAGGCGGTATGGCGCTGGGCGTACTAGGCGGCATCGGTCTTGTTATCTTGGTGTTTGCATTCGGTATGAAGCCTGGCAAACCAGCAGTAGACGTCATCCTAACGATCCTAGCCGTCGTCGTAGCAAGCTCCACGCTACAAGCAGCGGGCGGTCTTGACGTTATGCTCCAGATAGCGGAAAAAGCGCTAAGAAAAAATCCTAAATTCGTCTGTATCCTAGCCCCTCTTTGCGGCTGGACGCTAACGGTTCTATGCGGCACAGGACACACGGTTTATACGCTACTGCCGATCATCTACGACGTATCTATCAAAAGCGGCATCCGTCCGGAAAGACCGCTGGCTGCGACTACGATCTCGTCTCAGCTAGCCATCATCGCTAGCCCGGTTTCGGTTGCGGGCGTATCTATGGTCGCCGTTTTGCTAGGTACCGGCACCGTTCATATCGACGGCTTTACTAGCTACGTGGACTTGCTAAAAGTCACTATCCCGTCAACGTTTATCGGTATGCTTATCATCGGTACTTACTCGATCTTTAGAGGTAAAGACCTAGATAAAGACCCTGATTTCCAAGAGAGGATCAAAGACCCTGAGCAAAGAAAATATATCTACGGCTCAGACGAATCTCACTCGCTAATCGGCGTAAAACTTCCTGCTAAACAGTGGAACGTTATGTGGATATTCCTAGCTACAATCGCTATCGTGGCGGTTCTAGGCTACTATAAACAACTCCGCCCTAGCTGGACTAGCAACGTCCCTGGTAAATCTATCGAAATCGTAGTAGATAAAAAAGTAGTTAAAAACATCACCGTAAAAGACGGTCAAGTGGTCTCTACCGTAGATGATAGCAAAGTCGTCTCAAACGTAAACGACAACAAAGTAAAAGACGCTACTAAATTTACGAACGTAGAAGTTCTAGATAAAGACAAAAAAGTAACTCAAAGCTTCGTACTTCAAGACGGTAACGTCGTCATAACTAAAGATGGTAAAACCGAAACCGTCGCAAACGCTAGCATCGTAGTAAAAGATACTATGAAAAAGACAGCGCCTCTAGGCATGGTCGATACGATCCAAATTTTTATGCTACTAGCTGCGTCTATCATGATGATCTACTCAGGCATCAAGGCTGCTAAGATCGCTCAAAACGAGATCTTCCACAGCGGTATGGTCGCGCTTGTAGCGATCTACGGTATCAGCTGGATGGCAGATACGATGTTCCACTCTCACATCGAGATGCTAAAAGGCTCGCTAGGAGAGGTGATGAAGGCCTATCCGTGGATGTATATCGTCGTAGGTATGCTGATTTCTAAGTTCCTAAACTCTCAAGCAGCAGCTGCCGCGACATTCGTACCGCTTGCAGTTCAGATCGGCGTGGATCCAGGCATCATCGTCGCGTTTGCTACGGCTTGCTATGGATACTTCATCCTTCCTACATATCCGAGCGACCTTGCGGCGATCCAGTTTGACCGCTCAGGTACTACCAAGATCGGTAAATACGTCATCAACCACAGCTTCATCATCCCTGGCCTTATCGGCGTGTTTAGTTCGTGCGCAGTGGGTTGGGTGTTAGCTAACCTTTACGGGTTTATTAAATAATCTTACCTTGCGAGACTTGCTTAGGCTTGTCTCGCGAGCGCTTTTTGCGGATTTTTGCTTCGCTTTGCTCGCAACTGCAAGCAGAACGTTAAAATTTGACTTGATAGGCTATATGCCTTATCTTTGTCAAATTTTAACTTCAAAACCCCAAAAATCATCTCACGATATTTTGCCTCGATTTCTTATAATCAAATTTCAAATTTACAAATTTTACTCACCGAGACCCACACCACA
>NZ_AOTD01000219.1 GCF_000344295.2 Campylobacter showae CC57C
AAACACGCTCGCAGCAGACGGCGATCCTGCCGATATCTTGGTGCTAAACGAATACCCTCTGCAAGCTGGTAGCGTCATCCCGTGCCGTCTCATCGGCGTGCTCGTGATGGAAGACGAAGCAGGTATGGACGAGAAACTGCTAGCCGTACCAGTCACCAAGATCGACCCACGATTTGACGCGATCAAAAGCTACAAAGACCTACCTGAGGCCACGCTAAATAAGATCAAAAATTTCTTTGAAACTTATAAAATTTTAGAGCCTAACAAATGGGTCAAGGTTAAAGAATTTAAAGATGCAAACGCCGCAAAAGAGATCCTAGACGCGGCGATCAAAAACTACAAATAATAAGCCATCTTGGCTTGTCGGCCGCCGCCTCGTTAAACCTAAACAAGTGGCGGTCAAATTTTAAACTCGCGAAAAAATCAAAAGGATAAAAATGGATATACTAAAGCTACTTTTGGGCAACTCCGGCGGTATGTTAGATGCGATGTCGCAAAAAAGCGGACTGGGCACAAACGACATAGAGGCCGTGATTTCTAAGGTCGCGCCGATTTTCATGCAAAGGCAGTTTTTGGATCAGAACAAAAACGGCTCGATCGTAGATGATATTTTTAGGATCGCAGGCGACTTTTTCGGTAAAAAATAGGCGGATTTGCCTATTTTAGCCGTTTTGGCTTTAAGCCACTCAGCTAAATTTACCGCTTCCTATGCGCTATGCTTTGCGCCGCAATGCGCAAATTTTTTCTACTCTTAATAATTTTTGATATACGCCTGCAAACGGCGCCAATGCTACTTTAACTAGAACGGCTAAATTTATAAAAATAAAATTCGATCAGTACCAGCCGCTGCCTCAAATTTATGCCGAATTTGAGGTAAAAACAAATAACGTAAAATCAGACTTTAAAATCCAATTTTATGCCTACTTTAGCCCTTTTTTGAGTTTCCTAACGAGAAATCTCGCCAAATGAAGCTCGTCAAAAAGCGATTTTTCTATACAAAGGGGACGGTCAAAAACGAGGTCGCATAGGGCTCGGCGCCGAGCACGGCCGTACAAAGCCCGCGCGAGCCGTGAGCGGTGCTAACGTAGACGTTTGGAACGTATTTTGGATGCGGATTGGACTTGCTTTTCGTCCAAAGAAGCGACTTGTATGTATCTTTATAAAAATCCTCGTCGTAAAGCCGCCCGATGAGCGGAAAACGGTCGCCGCTATAGCTGCGGTAGCCAACTTTTGAGCCGATTATTCGGACGTTTTGCGGAGTTTTTATCGTATCGTTTGAGAGATTTTCGGATGCAGTCAAATTTGACGCATCTTGCGTCTGCAACAAGTCGCCCGTAGTCTCGGTACGCAAATCCACACTTTTACTTAAATTTATCGCTTCCGAACGATCCGCATTTTCAGCGGCGCCGTCTGAGCAAGTAGTCAAATTTAAATCCTGCTCGCCGCTTAAATTTAGCCACTCGCTTTTAGCAAATTTACCGTCCAAAAACTCGGCAACGTCGGTTAAATTTTTCTCATCATCGCTAGGTCGCGGCTCGTCTAAAAAAAGATTTCTATCATAAGTCGCTCCAATCACCTGCACACCATCAACGGGCGGACAAACGTAGCCTTTGGCGCTAAAGGGCGCAGGCGTCCAGACGGCAGGCGCGATATGCGTGACTTGGCCGCGCACGGAGCTAAGCCTGATGTCGTAGTCCGCAAAAAGATCCATACTCTCGCTGCCGATGGCAAGTACGAGCACGTCGACCTCGATGCTTCGTCCGTCCTTAAAGTGCGCCCTAACCGCGCCGCCCTCAAGCGTCTCAAAGCCCGTAAATTCGCAGTTTAATAGCGTTTTTATGCCTGCGCTTGCTACCTTACACATCTTTCTAGGGCGAGCTTTTGCGCCCTTAAAAATAAACGCGCTAGCGTAAGGCTCGTTATCAAATTTTAGCTCAAAAACGCCGTTATCCGCGTCAAATTCGCGCCACTCATAAAAGCGCTCCAGCGCCTTTTGCTCATACGCATAGTCCGTCGCACCGCAAAACTCTATCTCCTCAGCACCCAAATTTCGCTCATAAAAGCGAGCCGCCTGCAAAAACGCATTCATATGCATGCGACCCAAATTTACAGAGGGTTTCGTGATAAGCGGCATCAAAATACCGCAGTGATTTCCAGAGCCGTTTAGCGCGATATCGCCACGCTTTTCGGCGATCGTGACGTCTAGGCCGCGCTCGCGCAACTTAAACGCGCAAACGCAACCCGCCACGCCGCCGCCGATAACTAGCGCCGTCCTTGGAGAGATCGTGGCGGCAGGATCAAATCTGCTAAACCAAATTTCACCATCAGCTTGCCGCTCGCCTACAAATTTAGCTCGCAGCATCTCTCGCTTTTTGCCGTAACCTTTTAGCAAATTTACCTCAAAACCGCTATTTTGCAGGGCCCTTTTTAAAGTGCCCGAAGCCGAGTATGTGCAAACGCTAGCGCCCAATGCGCATAAATTTGCGATTTTACCGCAAACCCGCTCGCTCCACATAGCTTCGTTTTTAGCGGGAGCAAAGCCGTCCATAAAAACGGTGTCTGCTTTAAAACTAAGCTCATCCAAAACCTCGGCCACGTCACCAAAGCACAAGGTAAGCGTGATGTTTGGAGCCAAATTTAATCTATGAAATCCGCGAATAAGCGGAGGATAGGCATCCAAAAGCTCGCCCGAAATGTCCGCGAGCTCGCTAAAATTCGCGTAAATTTTAGCTAGATCCTCTTTAGCGATCGGCGTTTTTTCGATACTGACGAAATTTAAAAATTTATCTGAGTTTTTAAATCTTTTAAAAGCGCAGAGGAAATTTAGCCCCGTGCCAAATCCAGCCTCAAGCACGTTAAATTCGCTCTTTTTGTTCCAAATTTCGTCAAAAACGGAGTTAAAAACGTACTCGCTCTGGCCGATAGGGTCGTCTGCGTTAAAGTAAATGTCGTCAAATTCGGGGCTAAACGGGATGCCGCCCTTTAAAACGACTCGCGCGCTTTTCATTGCTGGTTTGAAAAATAGACGTCTATGCCGTCTGCGAGCCCCTTGGCTAGGGCATCTTGGTATTTTGAGTTATTTATGAGCTCGCCCTCGTCGGGGTGAGTGATGTAGCCGACCTCAAGCAGAACCGCAGGCATCAGCGCACCCACTAGTACCCAAAACGGCGCCTCGCGAACGCCGCCGTCGGAGGCCTTTGAGCTCACCGACTTAGCTCGTGCCAAAACTTCGCGCTGAACGTCAATGGCGAGCTTGTTTGAGGCGATGATTTTCTCGCGGTTAAGGAAATTTAGAAATGTCTGCTTAGAAAAATAGTTCATCTCTTCGATGTCTGATTTATTTTCCAGCGCGGCGGCGTTTTTACTGCGCTCAGAACGAGCCGGCGAGAGGAAAAACGTCTCTATGCCGTGCATAGTCGCCGCCTTTGTCTTGTTTGGCGCGGCGTTTGCGTGGATAGAGATAAAGAGGTCTGCGGCCTTGTCGTTGGCGTATTTCGTGCGGTCGCGAAGGTTGATAAATTTATCCTTACTACGCGTGTAATAAACCTTGTAGCCGCGCCCTTGTAGCTCCTTGCCGGCCTTTTGGGCGATGCTTAGCACTACGTTTTTTTCCTTTAGAGAGCCGTTTATAGCGCCAGGATCGTCGCCGCCGTGTCCTGCGTCAAGGACGATAACCTTGCCTTTAGTGCTTGTGATTTTTTCAGTGCTCGCCGTTTTTACGGGCGCCAACACGATTTCTTGTTCATCTTTTTTAGTAGTGCTTTGGGTGCTTTTGGCATCCGTTTTGACCTGTGCGGTAACTTTTTCCTGCTTTTGTTGAGCAAACTTTTGATTTTGAGCTTGAGCGATTTTTTGCTGCTGCGGCGTTTGCGCTATTTCAGGCTTTGTCTTGGCGGCATTTTTTTGGGATTCTTGCTTTTGCTCCAGCTTGGCCTGTTCGATCTTTTTCTTTTCGGCCATCTGCATAGCTTGTATCTGAGCTTGCTTTAGGTCGATCGTCTTTTCTACGTTTTGTTTTTGCGCTACTTGCGCCTTTTGATGATTATCTTTTGCAGCTGCTTGTTTGGAGTTTAAATTTTCATTTTTTACTGATTTTTGCTCTTGCGTGGGAGAGGCCTTTTTAAAAACTAGCGACCGATCCTCGGCTCTTAGCTTTAAATTTATCTCAAATTTGTTCACAAAAACCACCCTCACGGTGTTTGCGTCAAACTGACTTATACGAACCTCATCGACCAAAAATCCCTTTATACTCTCTACCGTTCCAGCGCTCCAAACGCCCTTAAACTGGTATATATCCCTATATAAGCCTTTTTGATTTAGGGTAAATTTGTTTATATCGTTGCCGTTTAGCTGCCTGTTAAATTTTAACTCCAAGCTATCGCTACCTCTGATCACGGAAACTAGCGTAAGCTTGTCCTGTTCGGCTGAGCTTTTCTTGTTTACGGGCGCAGAGAGCTGCTTTAGCTCGGCTGGTTTTTGCTTGACCTCTTTTTGATCTTTTACCTCGGGCTGCTTAGGCTTTGGCATCTCTTTTTCTTTTTTGGGCGCAGGCGCGGCTTTTGGCTGCGGTAGGCCTTTTAGCTCTTTTTCATACGATTTCGTATCTAGCCCCAGAGCTTTTGCGCTTTTTATCAGACGCTGCAGCGACTTTGCGGTTAGCTCCTTGTCGTTGTGCATGATGGATCTAACGTATAGCACGCGCAACTCTTGGTGAAATTCAGTCTTTTTCTTGCTATTTGCACCGTCAAATTCGCGATCAAATTTATCAAAAAAGCCGTCATTCGCAAACGCCGCCGCCAATAAAAATAAAATTACAAAAATTTTTCTAACTATCTTCGCCATTTATCAGTTTTTCAAATAGTTCTTTCACGCTTATTATCTCGTTTAGCTTGTAGCCGTTTGCGCCCGTGAAAAACAGCCCCGTCTCCTTGCGCCCCTCAAAGGCGTCATAGAGGCGATCCGCGATACAGTATCCTACCTCTTTGGCCTCTTTGCCGCGCTGACACGGACTTACGCAGTTGCTTACGCAGCTGATTTTCGGTCCTTGGCGCTTATCGACTAGATTTATCAAATTCGTCCTGACGCCGCGCGCAGGGTAGCCTACCGGGCTTTTGATTAGCTCGATGTCCTCTTTTTTGGCCGCAAGGAGCACCTCCTTAAACTCATCGCTAGCGTCGCACTCGTGCGTACCGATAAAGCGAGTGCCCATCTGCACGCCATTTGCCCCTAGCGAAATCGCCTTCTCGATGTCGTTTTTATCCCAAATGCCGCCCGCGGCAAATAATGGAAAATCGCCCCACTGCTTTATCTCTTCGCTAACTGGCGTTATCAAATTTTCCAGACTGTATGCGGGATCGATGCACTGCTCGTAGGTAAAACCCTGGTGCCCGCCGCTAAGAGGCCCCTCGAGCACCACAGCGTCCGGAAGCCTACCGTAGCGCCCCTGCCAGCGTTTGCAGATGATTTTTAGCGCTTTTGCCGAGGATACGATAGGCACCAAAGCCACGTCTGGGTAGTCTACAGTAAATTCGGGCAAATTCGTCGGTAGCCCAGCGCCCGTGATGATTACATTTATACCGTGATCGCAGGCGTCTTTTACGATACGCTCGTAGTCGTTGCTAGCGTACAAAATATTGACCCCAAGAGGCCTGTCTCCGCAAATTTTACGCGCATTGTCGATGACGGCTTTTAGGCCCTCTCGCGAGTAGAAATTTCCGCTGCCGTAGGGCTTGGCGTTTAGCTCTTTGGTGATATATTTTCGCCCTTCGTAGTAGCCAGTTCCTACCGAGCTTATGACTCCCAGACCGCCTTCTAGGCTGACGTTTCCGGCGAGCCTATCCCAACTGATACCAAGCCCCATTCCGCCTTGAATTATCGGGTATTTTATATCGTATTTTCCGATTTTTACGGGTTGCATCAGGTTACCTTTAGTTTTGCAAATTTACGCTTGCCGACCTGCAAGACGTATTCGCCAGCGTCCAGCTTTAGCTGCTCGTCGGCAATCTTTTCTTGATTTAGACTGACGGCGTTTGCCGCGATGTCTCGGCGCGCCTGAGAGCTGCTAGCGCATAGTCCGCAGTGAGTGAGCGCCTGCACGATCCAAACAGGAGACGAGAGCTCAAACTCGTCCATCTCGGTCGGGATCAAATTTTGCGAATGTACGCGGTCAAATTCGGCCTTTGCCTCTTTCGCCGCCGCTTCGCCATTATATCTAGCCGTGATTTCTAGCGCGAGAGCCTCTTTTACGGCTTTTGGGTGAGCTTTGCCGCTAGCTACGTCTGCTTTTAAATTTGCGATTTCTTCCGTGCTTTTTTCGCTTAGAAGCTCGTACCAGCGCCACATCAGCTCGTCGCTCACGCTCAAAACTTTAGCAAACATATCGTTTGGCTCGTCGGTCACGCCGATGTAGTTGCCTAAGCTCTTACTCATTTTATTTACGCCGTCAAGCCCCTCTAAAAGCGGCATCATTATGACGGCTTGTTCCTTGCCGACGTTGTAAACTCGCTGCAAGGTTCGCCCCATTAAAAGGTTAAATTTCTGATCCGTGCCGCCCATCTCGATATCGCACTTCATCGCGACGCTGTCGTAGCCCTGAAGGAGCGGATATAAAAATTCGCTAATCGAAATCGAGGCGCCGCTTTTATATCTTTTTTCGAAATCATCGCGCTCAAGCATCCTAGCCACGGCAAAGGTGCTGGTTAGCTCCACGATGCCCGCAGCTCCTAGCTCGTTTAGCCACTTGGAGTTAAACATTATCTTAGTTTTTTGCGGGTCTAGGATTTTAAAAACCTGCTCCTCGTAGGTTTTAGCATTTGCCGCCACTGTCTCGCGGTCTAGCTTTTTTCTCGTCTGGCTTTTGCCGCTAGGATCGCCGATTTGCCCCGTGAAATCGCCTATCAAAAACTGCACTATCGCTCCGTGATTTTGCAAAAAAGCCATCTTTTGAAGCACTACGGTGTGGCCCAGGTGCAGATCCGGAGCCGTCGGGTCAAAGCCTGCTTTAACGTAGAAATTTTCGCCCTTTTCGTAGTAGTTTTTTACTAAATTTTCGACGCGCTCCTCGTCTATCATCTCGGCGACGCCTTTTTTTATATCGCTCATTATTTTGCTCAAATTTTCGCCCATTTTCTCTCCTAAATTTATTAATGTCCGTATGCGTCGTCAAGCGACACGAAGTCGATGATCTTGTAGCGATCTCTTAGTCGCTCTTTTATCTCGTTTACGTTCAAATTTTCGCCAAGTTCGATCGTTAGCTCGAAAAAGTCCGCCGTCGCCTCTCTAGTTTCGGTGAGGCTGATAGTTACGAGATCGACTTGCATTTTCGCCATATACGTCAAAAACTCCGCAAGCGACCCGCGTCTGTTTTCTAGGCTCAATATAATCTTAAATCTATGAGGAGCGACTCGCGTCCATTTGACGAAAATCATCTCGTTTTTTTCTTCGGCTAGCTTCATAAACCGCTCGCAAAGCTTGTGGTGGACGGTAACATGATGATAGTTTCTAAATCCCACGATATCGTCGCCGCGCTTTGGATTGCAGCAATAATCAAACTCGATGCTGTTTATCTTGTGGTTTGAGTAGATCACGATGTTTTCAAATTTTTGCTTTTTGACGTTGTATTTGTCCGTCATCGCGATGGCAAACGGACGGTCTCTTTTTACGTATTTTTTTAGCGCGTTTACCACATCCTGCAGGTAAACCGAATCAAACGCGGCTCTAAAAATTTTCTTGGTCAAATTTTCAGTCTCTAGCCACTGCTCGATAGTTTGAGAAGGCACGGCAAAGATACCGCTTAAAATTTCGATCGCGACCATGTTGTTTATATCTCTTATCTTTTGCTTGCAGTACGATCGGATCGTAGCTCTAGCCTTGCCCGTTTTTACGCTGCCTAGCCACGAGCAGCGGTATTTGGGCTCATCTCCGGTCACGATACTTACGATATCGCCGTTTTTTAACTCCGTTAGTAGCGGCACGCGCACGCGGTTTACGTAGGCTTCTTTGGCGTGCAAGCCTACGTGCGTGTGTATCTCGTAAGCGTAGTCAAGCGCCGTAGCGCCACGCGGAAGCGTGAATATATCGCCCTTTGGCGAATAAACCGCGACATCCTCGACGTAGAGGCTGTCTTTTGCGTATTCGTAGAGCTCCTCGGGGTTTTCGCTCGCCTCCTCCATGCCGTTTTCTATACCGCTGATGTCGCTTAGCCAGTCAAGTTTTGGATTTAAAAAGCCGCCGCTTTTATATTTCCAGTGCGCTGCGACACCGTACTCTGCGGTTTTATGCATGTCAAAGGTGCGAATTTGAACCTCAAAGATGCTTTTGTTGTCAAATATCGTAGTGTGTATCGTCTGATAGCCGTTTTGCTTCGGAAGTGCGACGTAGTCTTTGAAGCGCGAGATTAGAGGATTAAAATTTATATGTAAATTTCCAAGCACCAAATAGCAATCCTGTGGCTCTTTAACCAGCACGCGAGCGGCTAGCAGGTCTAGCACCTCCTCGATCGAGATGCCTTTTCTCTGCATTTTTAAGTAGATCGAGTAGTGGTGTTTGATACGCTTTTGTATCTCAAAGTCGTTTTCGCTAAAACCGTTTTTAAGTAAAATTTGAAAAATTTTATCAGTAAACGCATTTAGCTTTAGCACGAGCTGCTGTTTGTGTTCAATTAGATAGTCATCAATTTTTTTGTACTCTTCGGGCAAAGCATACTTAAAGCTAAGATCCTCGAGCACGTTTTTGATCGACGAAATGCCCAGTCTATGCGCGATCGGAGCGTAAACCATCAGCGTCTCTTCAGCTATTCGTTTTTGCTTTTCTGGACGCAAAGCTTGCAGGGTGAGCATATTGTGCAGTCTATCGCAGAGCTTTACCACGAGCACTCTCACGTCCTCGATGGAGATTAGCAGCATCTTGCGAAAGGTCATCGCAGAGGCCGCCAGACGCTCGTTTGACTCCGAGCTTGCGAGCTTATCCTCTCTGATGGCTACGATTTTAGTTAGCCCCTCAACCAGCTTTGCGACCTCTTCGCCAAAGTCCTCTCTCACGCTCTCTATCGACCTGTCCGTATCCTCGACCACATCGTGCAGCAAGGCGGCGATAATCATATCCTCGTCTCCGCCCATGTGCGCCACGATGCAGGCCACTAGGATAGGGTGTATAGCGTACGGTTCTCCGCTTTTTCTAAACTGCCCTGCATGCGAGATGACGCAACACTCGATCGCGCGCTCTAAATTCGGCGTAAAATTTATCAGCTCGCTAAGTAACTGTCTCGCTTGAGCGACGTCCTTGCAAGCGGTTATATCGTCGATTAATTGTTCTAGTAAAAATCCGCTATTTAGCTGCTTCAACTATGCCCTCTAAAGCTATCTTGCCCTCGGCTATCTCGCGTAGGGCGATATCGGCAAATTTCATCTTAGTAACGTCGATATCAAGCAGGCTTTTTGCTCCGCCAGCTAGAGCCTCCGCCCTTTTTGCTACCGCCAGAGCGAGCATGTATCTATCGTCTCCGACTAGTTTTAGTGCCTTTGCCGCTACTTCTTCAGATCTCATTTATTCTCCTTAAATTTAATTTCTCACGATAGAGCAAAACGCACTCTCGTCGCCTTGTATGATTTTGAGCAAATTTCCGTCTTTAAACATATTGCACACCAAAATCGGTAGCGAATTATCCTTAGCTAGCGCGATAGCAGTATCGTCCATCACTTTTATATTATCACTCATCGCAAGCTCGTAGTTTAGCTCTTTTAGGAGCTTCGCGTTTTCAAATTTATGCGGGTCTTTGTCGTAAACGCCGTCTACCTTAGTGGCTTTGATGATCATATCCGAGCCGATCTCGATAGCGCGTAAGGTAGCCGCCGTATCAGTAGTGAAAAACGGATTTCCAGTTCCCGCTGCAAAGATCACGACGCGACCTTTTTCGAGGTGTCTGTTTGCGCGTCCGACGATAAAGGTCTCACAGATAGCCTCCATCTTTATCGCGCTTTGTACGCGCACGTCCAGACCCACGCTCTCTAGCGCTTCTCTCATCGCGATAGAGTTTATCACGGTAGCTAGCATGCCCATGTGATCGCCGCTGGTGCGCTTTATAATGCCGTCTCTAGCCGCACTAACGCCGCGTATGATGTTGCCTCCGCCGATAACGATGCCCACTTGGATGCCGTTTTCGACTAGTTCTTTGATCTGCTTTGCGATAAACTTAAGCACAGCGTTATCTATGCCAAAGCCGCTGTCGCCGGCTAGCGCCTCGCCTGAAAATTTAACTAAAATTCGCTTTTTTCGCTCCATTTTTCATCTCCTTAAATTTTCGGATTTTAGCTAAATTTGCTTTAAATTTTGCTAATCTCGGCGCGCAGGTGCTATTTTAGGCTGATTAGCTCGAGGGGGTCTATGTGGTAGTTTTTTTGCGTAACTTCAAAGGTCAGATCTCGCTGCACGCGCCCGATGACGTAGCCTTTTTGCACTTTTACACCCACTTTTACGGTAGGGGCGATCTGGCTAAGGTGCGCGTATATCGTATGGATGCCGTTTGGATTTTCGATGATGACGACCTTATCTAGCATCGCCGTTTCTTTGGCAAAGACTACTTTGCCGTTAAAGACGCTTTTTACCTTCGCATCGGCCGAATTTGCGCTAAGAACGACAGATTCGTTAAAAATTTTGATGTTATAGATGGGATCTACGTAGTTGCCGAATTTTTGCTTGACCGTAAAAACATCAAGCGGCGCGATCGTCTTTTCACCGCTATATTTTTTCACGAGGCTAGTTTGATAGCTCGAGCCAAACTGCTTCACGTCGCCATCAGACGCGCTTGCTGCGGCCTCGCCCTTTTTATCTTTCTTATTTTTTTGAGCTTTGGCTTCGGCCGCTTTTTGTGCAGCTAGAGCCTTTTTAGCCTCCTCACTCTCTCTTTTTGCAACGATTTTTAGCTCTTCTAGAGTCTTTCTGATCTCGTCTTGTTGGGCTTGTAGGCGCGAGAGTTGCTTTTGATAAATTTCCTTATCTCGCTTTAAATTCGCCAGCGTTTTCATCTGCTTATCTTGCAGGGAAACTAGCTCGGCTTGCTTAAATTTAAAAGTTTTTAAATTTGACTTTATGCCGTCTATCTTGTCGTTTTGAGTTTTTATCAAATTTTGCGTACTTTCGTACTGCTTGGCTAGCTCGTTAAAATCATCCTTTAGCACCGAGTTTAGCTTGCTCAAAATTTCAGTCGCGATGATGCTATCCACGCCCTCCTCGTACTCTTTTGGCATTATGAGATCGAAAGAAAACTCGTCTGAGATGATGCGCACGATGCTTTTTTGGATATCTTTTTGGCTTTGCGTGAGGTCTTTGTTTTGCTTTACTAGCTCGTCAAGCTCGCCGCTAGCGCTTTTGGCGCTGTTTTCTAGCTGAGCTATTTGCATGATGAGCTCTTTCATCTTGTCGTCGGTTTGTTTGACGCTTTTTTCGCCGCCGAGTATGTCGCCGGCTAGGTCATCTAGCTTTTTATTTAGCTGCTTTTCAAGCTCTTTTGAGGACTCAAGATAGGTCGTTTGATTTTTTATTTTTTCGCCCGTGCTTGCATTTAAGCAAATCGCAGCGGCCAGCAAAACGCAAATTTTTCTCATATCGCCCTTGCTTTTCTCATCACGAGATAAACGGCTAAAAAACTAATCGCAAGCGAAACGCCCAGCAGTACTCCGCCCTCGTAAAACAGATCAATAGCCGGCAAATTGATATTTAGGTCGGTAGCGACTTCCTTAACGGGCTGCAAATCCGGCAAGATAATGTAAAAAACCGCCACCAAAACGGTCGCTATAAACGAATCAAACAACGCGTTTTTGTATAACGCGCCAGATTTTAGCCACGACGGAGCTCCCAGCAGCGTCATTATCTCGATGCGCTCCTTGTGCTCGTATAGCCAAATTCGCATCTGTTTTGCGATGAGCATGAGGCCGATTAGCCCGATTAATCCCGAAAATATCGCCGAAATATTTTTAATCAGCTGCATGATTTTATAAATTTTATCATGCGTTTTTGAAAAGGTCTCAACTCTGCTCACGCCGTTAATCTTTGAAATTTTATCCTTTATCTCTTGCATATATTGGGTGCTTGGAAAGGCGTTTAGCTTTAGCGAGTAAAATTTAGGCAACGCGTTTTGCAAAACGGCGATATTTTTAGACGATATGTCCTTAGCAAGCCTCTCTAGCACGGGCTTTGAGCTAAGCGGCTCGAGAGATTCAAACGTATAAATTAGCGGCTTTACGTCGGTAGCGTTTAGCTCGTTTTGGCTAACGATGATGATACTGTAGTCTTTGTTCATCACGGACTCGTACTCGTCCACCACTCGCCCGACCAGCAATATAAACTGAATGCCAACGAGTAGCGCCACGAGCGGGATTATCACGCTTAGATGAGTTTTAAAGGATTTCATGCAAATGTCCGTCTTCTATAACAAAATGTCTGTAAGGCACTCTTAGAGAGCTTGGTACTTTGTGCGTGACGACCACGATGCAGGTACCCAAAAACTCCTTTGCCGAGCGCAAAAGCCCCCAGATAACATCGCTTGAGTATTCATCGAGGCTACCCGTCGGCTCATCGCAAAGCAGCAAATTTGGATTATGCGCGAGTGCTCTAGCCATCGCGGCTCGCTGCTGTTCGCCACCGCTTAGCTCGTTTGGATACTTGTGCGCTCTGTGGAGCAAATTTACGTGCTTTAACAGCTTGGTCGCCTGATTTTTACAAACATTAGCGCTAAGGCCTTTTATCATCAGCGGCAGCATCACGTTTTTTTCGATGTTCCATTCGCTTATCAAGCGGTAGTTTTGAAAAACTACGCCGATGCGCTGTCTTAGTTTGTCTAGATTTTGCCCGCCAAGATTCATCATATCGGTTAGGCAGACGTTTAGCGAGCCAGCACTCGGTTTTATCTCACCGTAAAAAGATTTTAAAAGCGTCGATTTGCCGCTACCGCTTTGCCCGGTGATAAAAACGAAATCATTAGCGTAAATGTCGAATTTCGCGTCCGTTATGAGCTTTTCGCAGCCCTCGTATCCCAGGCAAAGCCCGCTTGCGCTAATTATTTTTTGCATCCGCCAAATACTCCTTCAACGCAAGATGCGCCTTTAAATTTTCAGCCGTAACGAGTGGCTTTTTTATAAAATATTCCGCGCCTTTTTCGCCGAGCAAAACGTAACAGTGCTCGGGCGCGTTAAATGCGCCAAACGCCGTGCGAATCAAAATTTCACCGTCTTTTTCGTACTTTTCCTCCAAATGTAAGAAAAAATCGTCCTCTTTTATCGTTTGATTGCTAAATTTGGCCGCAATGTTGCTCGTGTCGTAGCCGTTTTCAAATTTTAGCTCACCTTGACCTACTCTTGGTTCGCTTTGCTTTTCGCAAGTAAAGATAACGTCGTAAATATCTTTTTGGTGCCTTTTCCAGCGGTCTTCATATTTGCTGCTTATTTTTAGATCGCGGTTTTTGTAAATTCGCACGTCGGCGTCGCTCAAATTTAAAATTTGCGCCAAAGTAAAGTCCGCATACTCGCGGCTATCGGTTCGCAGCTCAAATTTGCCGCCCACTTTTAGCGTTCGTTCGCACTCCAGGGCAAATTTAGCCGATGCCACGCGCCTATGAGGAGCGTCGTCCCAAGGTACTGGAAAATGCAAGAAAATCTTATCTATAAAATTTGACTCCACAAGTGATAGAAGTAGCCTCGCGTCGCAGTTTACGAGTATAACGTTGTTTAGATTTTTGGCTTTTGCCAGCTTTGCGACCTGCTCGAGCGAGGGTTTATAGACCTCGATACCCACGACTAGAGTATTTGGGTTATTTTCCGCCTGAAATAGCAAATGCCTGCCCGAACCAAATCCGATCTCGATAAATTTACTTTCAAATTCGCTCTGTTTTAAATTTTCCAGCAGCTCGCTCACATCAAAGATCGCCGAATCTTTTTGCGTTAGGCGCGTGTTTTTTACCGCGATGGCTTCGCTTAAAATTTGATCGCAGTAAAGCTCTTTAAATTTTACCAAAGCATTTTGCAAAAGCCCTATTTTGGCAGGCTTCGTTAGCTTTTCGCCCTTTACGACCCAGCCCCCTTCGCGCTTTTTTAGCGTGATAAAAAACTCCTCGCTAGAGCTTTTGGTATAAATAAGGCTTACGCCCTGCCTGCCGCGAGCCTCCCACAAAAAGCTTATATCGTCGCAATCTTTTGGCGTAAAATTCACGTTTTTAGCTATAAAATTGGGCATTATTCGACGGCTATCTCGGCTTTAGCAGAAGCGTCGGAGCTTATGCCGTATTCATCTACGGCGATCACTTTATAGCTGTATTTTAGCCCGTATGTTACGCTGTTATCGACGAATTCGTTGCCCGTTATATTTGTAAATTTCTGCTCGCTTCCTCCGCCGTCTCTTATAACGGTAAAGCTTCTGGCCTTATCAGAGGCATTCCACGTGAGCTTAACAGCCGTACTGTCGGCTACGATAGAGGATACGACCGGGGCGTCGATAGCACCTAGCGTCATACCAATGATAGGCTCGCTAGGCTTTTTAGACTCTAGGCCGTCTTTATCGACGATGGTGATTTTATAGTACCTGGTCGCGCCGTTTTCGTTTATGAGATCCTCGTAGCTATTAGACGTGGTTTTGACAAGGTAGGTGTAGGGCATAAATTTGCTTGACGCGCTGTAAATTTTATAGTAGCCAAAGTCGTCGCTAGCCACGCTATCCCACGTCAAAATAATCTTTTTAGGCACGTTTTGAGTAGCCTGCGCATTTACGACCTCGCTTGGCAGCTGCTTCGTCGTAGAGTCCACGATCTCGCTAGGTTTTGAGATCGTGCCGCTAGTAGTTTTTACGAAAACTCTATATTTGTAGCTTCTGCCCGACTTCACGTCGTCATCGATATATTCGGCGTTTAGTCTGCCTTTTACCTCGGCTATTTGTCTCCAGTTTTCTTTATTTATATCGGCTTTTTCGATGACATAAGACGCCACGCGAAGATCCGGATGCGGTCTCCAGATGAGCTTCACGCGCTCTGGTAAATTCGTAAGCGCTCTAACGAAAGGCACGGAGTCCATAAGAGGCTTGGTCGTGGTGCTAACGATCATGCCCGGGCCCGAGATTTGCTTGCTTTCGTTATACGTTCTCATCTCATAAGAGTAGGTCGTCTCGGGAGCTAAATTTGCATCCACGTAGTGGCTAGCGAAGCGGTCTTTTATGTCGGCTACAACCTTCATTTTGCCATTATTTTCGTTTGGATTTGAGCGGTATAGATAGTAGCCTGCGACGTTTGAGGTCGGAGTCGGCGTCCACTCAAAGCCCACTTCGGTCATATCGCTGATGGTTTTTAGACTCTGGACAGTCGGCAAATTCGGATTTACTTGCGCAGGCCCGCTAGAGGATACGCATCCACTCATCACAATGGCTAAAGAGCTCGCTAAGCCCCATAAAATCAATCTTTTCATCTATACTCTCCTTGCTAAATTTGCTAAGTAAAATTTCACTAAAATCATCCCAAATAGGCGCGACGAAGCTCATTTGCTCGCCCGTGCGCGGATGCGTGAAATATAGCCCGTAGGCGTGAAGCATTACTCGGGCGATTTTATCCTTTTCGCTCTTAAAACCGTATAAAGCATCGCCCAAAATATGGCGGTTTAGGCTAGCTAGATGCACTCTGATCTGGTGAGTCCTGCCTGTAAAAAGCTTTGCCGCGATCAAATTTGCGCCAGCGTTTTTGCTCTGCGCCGAGCCGTCAAATTCGCTAAAAAGTAAATTCGCAAAGGCGCTCTTTGCCGCGCGGCCGCTTGAGACTATCGCCTTTTTTAGGCGGTTAGCGGGATTTCGTCCGATAGCTCGCTCAACGGTGCAGTTTTGCTTGAGTGGCATATCGGTTAGCGCTAGATAAATGCGCCCCATGCTTTTGTCGCTTAGCTGGCTTGAAAGCGCGGCGTGGACGGCGTTGTTTTTGGCTACAACGATAGCTCCGCTAGTGCCTTTATCCAGTCTATGCACGATGCCAGCCCTACTTTGTCCGCTTAAATTTGATAGCAAAAACCCCTTTGCCCCGAGCCAATCGACAAGCGTGGGTTCCTTAACGCTAGGAGCGGGATGCACGACTAAATTTGCCGGTTTATTTAGCACGAGCAAATCCTCATCCTCGTAAATGATCGGTACTTCAAATTTCGCTTCAAATTTAGCCGTATCAGGCTCGCTTTGCTCAAATTTGATCGTCAAAACATCGCCCAAATTTAGCTTTGCAGAAGGCTTATTTAGCGGCTTGCCGTTTAGGCTAACCGACCCGCTTTTTATCAAATTTAGCGCTTGATTTCTAGCGACGTTTAGCTCGGCGGCTAAAAAAGCATCCACCCTCGTCTGCGCGCCGTCTAAAATTTTGATCTCTTTTTCCGTCATTTTTAGATTTGTTTCCTTTAAAATGCTATAATCGCTCAAAAAAGGCAAATTTTTGATAAGACTCGATAGGCGAATTTTAACCCATTTTGACTTCGTTCAGCCGTTTTTGATACTTCCTATTATTATTTTATCATACATTTTGGTTTCTGAGGCAAATTCTATCCTAGCGGGCAAGCAGCTTGTGTATTTCGGAGTCGGTCTAGCATTGTTTTTGTTTTTCTTTTTGCTCCCTATTCGCAAGATCGCCTGGCTCATACCACTATTTTACTGGATTTGTATTGTTTTACTCATTAGCGTAGATTTGTTCGGTACGAGCAAACTGGGCGCAAAAAGATGGCTCGAGTTTCCATTTATCCACTTTACGCTTCAGCCCTCAGAGATCATGAAGCCAGCGCTTCTTTTGATGCTAGGCTACCTCATCAAACAGCGCCCGCCCGAAGAAAACGGCTACGGACTCAAGGACTTTTTACGCCTTAGCCTTTATATCCTTTTGCCTTTCGTACTGATTTTAAAAGAGCCCGATCTAGGAACCGCGCTGATACTACTCATCGTGGGCTACGCCGTGCTTTTTATCACCGGGGTAAATAAAAAAATTTGGGTCGCGATATTTGCGGGCGTTTTACTCTCTGCGCCCGTGATTTACGAAAATTTGCACGACTATCAAAAAAAGCGCATTACCGATTTTTTAAGCGAAGAGTCCAACTATCACGTGCGCCAGAGCATTATCGCTATCGGCAGCGGCGGACTAAAGGGCAAGCCAAAAGACGAGGCTACGCAGACGCACTTTAAATTTTTGCCGATTTCAACTAGCGATTTTATTTTTGCTTACACGATCGAGCGATATGGATTTTACGGGGGGCTAGCGCTACTTAGCTTTTACGGAGCGCTGATAGCTCATCTGCTCAGCCTAAACTACGGGCTAAAGGATGATTATTTCACGCAAACGATGGCGTCCGGGATCGGGATACTTATTTTTATTTACGTGAGTATAAATATCATGATGACGATCGGCTTTGCACCTGTGGTGGGCATCCCGCTGCCGTTTTATAGCTACGGCGGCAGTAGCTTCGTTACTTTTATGTGCCTTTTCGGGATTTTACAAAATTTGCTTGCGTTTAGGTTTGACTCAACATATAAATTAGTACAATTCAAATTTTAAGTATTCAAATTGCGCTAAACAATAATCACCCCTTAAGCTTGCTTGTGTTAGTATCGGCAAAATTTAGTACGGGAAAAAGATGCAAGATTACTCTATTTTAGATGTTTTATCCAATAAAAAAGTCCTTTGTTTAGAGGATGAGCCTTATATATTAAAAAATATGATCGACTCCCTCGAGCTGTTTTTTGCCGAAGTAAAAGGCGTAAGCGACGGCATAGAGGCGCTAGACGAGGCTATGAGCGGCTCATACGACGCACTCGTCCTAGATGTAAGCGTACCACACATGGACGGTTTAGAGGTAGCTAAAAAGATCCGCTCTGCAAACCGCAAAATCCCGATCGTAATCATTTCAAGCCACACTGAGCAAGAGTATTTGTGGCGCGCCGTCGAGCTAAAGATCACGAGATATCTCTCAAAGCCTTACGACAAAGATACGTTTATAAAGGCGCTAGAAGACGTCGCGATGGAGCTCATCGATCATACGCCGATGTTTAGTATCAACGACGACCTCAAATACGACTTTAGCAAAAAAATCATATATATAAAAGAAGAGGCCTGTCACCTCTCCAAAAGCGAAAGCAAGCTTTTGGAGTATTTTTTAAACAACAAAAATCAAACTATCACTTACGAGCAGCTGTTTGACTACATGTGGGAATTTGAACAACCAACCAAAGAGGCCATCAAAACCATCGTAAAAGAGCTGCGCCGTAAGATCGGCAAAGACACAATCAAAAATTTATACGGCGTAGGATATCTATGTGAAGTCCAAATTTAAATTTATCGTCCTACTGCTCGTCGTTTTGTACGGCGCCATTACTGTTTTGGTTTTTAACTTTTACCGCGATCTTGCGCTAAAGGACGCCAGGCAGGAGGCATTTTACGTGCTAGATGCGATGAACGGTATACGCGACTACATCTCCACCGTCCAGCGCCCGCTCATAGATGAGTTAAAAGATCACGGCGCGATTGACAAAGACCTTTTTGATCCAAGGCTAATGTCCTCATCCTATATTACTCGTCAAATTTACAAAATCCAGCTCGCCAAAAAAAACATAAACTACGACTACAGGCTAACGGCGACGAATCCGCTAAATCCTGAACACGAAGGCACGGAATTTGAAAACGAAATTTTAGAAGGATTTAAAGAGGGTAAATATGAGGTCTACTCCGACATAATCAAAGATCAAAACGCCTCGTACTTTTTCGTCGGCCTTCCGGTCAAAAACTCCCACCCATCCTGCGTCGAGTGCCACAACATAAACAGCGCGCCTAAAAAAATGCTCGAACAATACGGGAATTTAAACAATTTCGAGGGCAAAGTCGGCGACACGATAGCGATGGTAAGCTTTAAAATCCCGGTCAAAAGTATTTTGCTCTATCACAAGCAAGAATTTATAGTTAGCGGCGTGGCGATCACGGCGATCTTTGCGGCGTTTTTATTTTTCGTTTATAAAATCCACAAAGGCAACGAAAAAACCAAACTGCAAAACGAGCTTTTGATGATAAATCAAAGCCGCCTGGCCTCGATGGGCGAAATGATCGGCAACATCTCGCATCAGTGGCGCCAGCCTCTAGCCCAGATCAGCTCGACTTTGGTAAATTTGGAGCTTTACTCCGAGAGAGGCAAACTAAGCGAGCAGAGGCTAAAAGAGGCCATCGAGGAGGCAAACGAGCAGGTCAAATTTATGTCCGGCACTATCGAGGATTTTAAAAATTTCTTTAATCCAAACATGCCAAAGAGCGAATTTGAGGTAAAACAGGCCGTAGAACAGGCTTGTAAAATTTTAAACGCGACGCTTAAAAAGCACGTCATCGACGTAAAAGTCGAGATAAAAGAAAATTTTACGCTTTACGGCAACATAAACGAGCTTATTCAAATTTTAATTAACATTATAAATAACGCCAAAGAAGCATTTTTAAACCTGCCGCAAGAGCGGGTGCAAGCAAACCGATGGCAAATTTTAATAACGACCTTTTTGTTAAACGGCGAGCGAGCGATAACGCTCAAAAATAACGCCGGTAATATAAATAAAGCGGTGATAAATAAAATTTTCAAGCCGCATTTTACTACGAAAAAGTCAGGCAGCGGGCTTGGGCTATATATGAGTAAGGTGATAGCCGAAAAAAATAACGCCCGAATTTACGCGCAAAATATAAATAATGGCGTAGTATTTACTATTAAATTTAAAAATTCATAATTTATTAAATTTCCCCTTTTTTCGCCCCCTTTTTACGATAGCATTATCAGTATGAAATCTTTTTGATTTTAGATCCAAAATTTATAAGGAGGGCGCAATGAGGAATTTAAGTAAAACCTTATTAGGTTTGCTTATGGGCGTTAGCGTCTTCGCATCGCAAGCCTGTTGCGAAGAACACAACATGCAGATGTCTCAACAAGCACGAGACGTCATAGCAAATCCAAAAGGCACGCTTCAAAGTAGAGGCGTAATATCCTTGCAAGACTACATCGTAGAAGAGCAAGAGATGTATGAGTGGCTGTTTAAAAACCACCCGATTTTCACAAAATACGGCGGTAAAACAGTCGGTAAACTAGACGTTCACGACCGTGGACTTGAGTGGCTTGCCGAAGGTCACGGCTTTGACATGTCAAAAGCTAGTAAAAGAGACGGCGGTAAAGGCTACAGCTCTATGATGTATAGGATACCTGCGGGTTCGTCTTTGCAGTTTCCTAACAAATTCGTAGGATCTGAAAAGTGCGGCGAGTGCCACCCTGCGCAGTACGAGGTATGGAGCAGATCGCGCCACGCTACTACTATCCGCTTCCCTGGCGAGCACCCAGAGGTTAACAACAACCTAACCGATCCGGTATTTAGCCCGGATACTGCGTCTATCTTGCCTCAAGGTATTACTCCGGACGTTATTTACGCGACCGTCGGACACCTAAGAACCAAATTTGGCTACATAGACGCGTGGTTGCTGCGAGGAACTTACCACGTAGAGGGCGGTTTGCTACGAGACGGCACGGGTCAGATCGTAGCAGGCGGTAACCAATTCCAAAGAACTTGGGCGTTAAATTTAACTCCCGAAACAGTTAAGAAAATCAAAGATTTCGTTCCTGATTTTCCGGAAACTCTAGCTGATTACGGCGATAACGGCGGATACGTCAGAGGTCTAGCCTCATACGCCGCTAAATACAAAAAGTCAATGTTCTTCCAAGCAAACGGCTCTTACTGCGAAGTTTGCCACCCGTTCAAATTTGACTTTAAAACCAAGAAAGAGTTCTATGCGGCTCTTGGTAATGCCAAAGAGCTTCAAAAACACACTATCTCTAAAGGCGTAAGCTGTGAGGAGTGTCACGGAGCCGGCGGTCACCTTGACGGAGCTACAAACTTTAGAACATCAAACTGCGAACGCTGTCACCAAAGATTTAACTATAGCCCAGACCTAGCTAGAGCCAATCCTCTAAACCAAGGCAAGCTTGACCTATCTCTAAGCTCTAAATTTAAATCAATGGGACCAGGATGCGGATCTGAGGGTTCACAATCATACTTTACCGCTCACTACGATAAAGGCATGCGCTGCACCACTTGCCACGATCCTCACGATAACACGGGTCCGGTTGTAGGCGACAAGACTATCAAAGGCGTAAACTATAACTCAGAGCAAGGCTACCTAAGCGCGCTTTACACTAAACCGAAGATCAGAAAAGATTGTCAAGATTGCCACAAAGAGCAAGCATATATCGCTTCTAGAGCCGATACGCACAAAGACAACACTTGCGCATCTTGCCACATGCCATTCATGATGAGCTGCGAGAACTTCTACGCTATCCAGTTCCAAGATAACGCTGGATTCGATACTCAAAGAAGATCTCACATCTGGAAAATCGACGTAGATCCTGCTAGAAAATCTCTAGTTGCGGGCGACGCGGCTAAAGGACCGAGAGATGCTAAAGATTGGCACTTCCAAAGAGATAAAAACGGACATAACTTCGTTGACCTAATGTGGGCGTGCGCTAGAACGTCTTGGGCGGATAAAGATATGCAAGATACTAAAGGCTGCCACAGCCCTGTTTTATCTGAGCTAAAACCTACCCTACACTTCAAGAACCAAAAACAGGTTTACGACGAAGTAATGGGATGGCAAACTCCTGTTAAAAACGACTTCTCTCAAGTCAAAATCGGTATCGAAGGACTTTACGCTATCTTAGAAACTAAGAAACTAAGTCCTAGCGATAAGACAAGAGTTTATGAGCTAATCGAAAAAGCGCAAGACACAGTTGACTTGCTACAAAAAGACGGCTCATGGGGTATGCACGGCTTTAAATACACAAAACAAAGACTCGATGCTTCTAAAGAGTACATCAAAGAAGCCCAAAGAATCATAAACAATAATTTATGATGCGATTACGGACGCCGCAAAAGCGCGGCGTCCAAATTTAATAAGGTAAATTTATGCGTTTTAAACTTAGCAAAAACCCGATTTTAGCTCTCTGCCTAACGGCCGGTTGCGTCTTGTGCGCTAGCGCGGCGGATAAAGAGACGATGACGCAAGAGCAAAAAGAATCATACAGTATCGGAATTTCAACCGGAACCTACATCTCCGCACAACTAAAAAAACAAGAAAGCCTAGGCGTTAAATTTGACAGCAAGGCTATTTTAGACGGTTTTGCAGACGCCTTTAAAAAAGAACAAAAACTAACGGACGAAGAAATAATCTCCCTACTCAATCAAAGGGACGAAAAATTAAATAAGCTAACCCAAGACGCGTTTAAAAAAGCGCTTGAAAAAAATTTAAAAGAGGGTGAAGAATTTATGGCGAAAAACGCCAAAAACAAAAAGGTCAAAACGACTAAATCAGGGCTTCAGTATGAAGTCATGGCAGTCGGCGACGGCGATAAGCCAAGACCTGAGAGCGTAGTCGCGCTAAACTATAAAGCCTACCTCATAAACGGCAAAGTTTTTGACGATACGTACTCTAGAAACGAGCCTGCGATTCTTTCGATGGTAAATTTGATAGACGGCCTACAAGAGGGCCTCATGATGATGAACGGCAACTCAAAGTATAAATTCGTCATCCCGTCTCACCTAGCTTACGGAGACGAGGGCGCAGACGAGATACCGGGCGGCTCGACGCTGATTTTTGAAGTCGAGCTAGTAAAGGCGCTAAAACCTGGCGAACTAGCCGGCGCAGCCAAAAAAATAAGCGAAACTCAGCCGCGAAATTTCCATGGCGCGCATAGCCACGGAAGTAGCGTTGGTAGATAAATTTAGGATATTTAATCCATACGGATGGAGAAGAATATGAAAGAGCAAAATACAAGAAGGACGTTTTTTAAAGTCCTTGCTTCGGGCGCGGCGGTTGCGGGAGCGACTAGCGTACTGGGCAAGAGTATAAATTTAGACGCCCCTACGGAAAACGGCAAAAAGCCGCACTACGGCATGATCTTTGATCAGAACAAATGCGTCGGCTGTACCGACTGCGAGGTCGCCTGTAAAAAGGTAAATTCGGTTCCGAAAGGTCAAATGAGGCTTTTTATCCAGGATAAAACCGATCCGCTAAATTTGAAAGAAAAGCGCTATGTTAGAGTATCTTGTCAGCAGTGCGAGGATGCGCCGTGCGTGAACGTCTGCCCGACTAAAGCCTGCCACAAGGACGAAAAAACCGGTATCACGACGATGAACACCGACGACTGTATCGCCTGTAAATACTGCATCGTCGCCTGTCCTTACGATGTGCGCTTCATAAACCACAATACCAAAGCCGCAGAGAGCTGCAACTTCTGCTTGGATACGAATTTAAAGGACGGCCACGAGCCTGCCTGCATCGAGGCGTGCAGATACGAGGCGATCGTATTCGGCGATCTAAACGACGAAGAATCGCACATCAGCAAGCTGCTTCGCGTAAAAGACAGCCTGCGCATGCATCCTGAGTGCGGCACGAAGCCGAGTCTGCGCTATATTCCTGCGGTAAAACTGGGGGTGTGATATGAACGGAGCTATAAATTTCACTGCGACCTTCTCGCACGGCGTAGAGTGGGGCTGGCCGATAGCGGTTTATCTTTTGCTAGCGGGTATGAGCGGCGGCGCTTTAGTAGTCGC
Source organism: Campylobacter showae CC57C (assembly GCF_000344295.2). Lineage (GTDB taxonomy): Bacteria > Campylobacterota > Campylobacteria > Campylobacterales > Campylobacteraceae > Campylobacter_A > Campylobacter_A showae_B. The sequence goes on from NZ_AOTD01000219.1 coordinate 23,608, forward strand.
GATCCTCGTTAAATTTTATAAAAAACAGACCGAGAGCACGCCGCTATTTAAGGCTGCGTCGTTGCTATCTTTAGTTACGATCTTACTCGGTATGGTCTGCCTTGTAGCCGACCTTGAGAGGCCGCTACTTTTCTGGAAAATTTTGATCAATTACAACTTTACCTCGGTTATGTCCGTGGGCGTGGCGGCGCTTTGCATCTATATCCCGCTTAGCTTCGTAGCCTGCCTTTATGCGTTTGAAGCTGATCTTAGCGGATTTTTATTGCGCAGACTTACTTTTTTAAAAGGGCTTTTCACGCTCGTAAGAAAATTTTAAACGCGCTTCGCCCGCTACTTCTTGCGCTTACGCTTGTTTTGCGGTCGCGATCTGCGCCTATACGGGCTTTTTGATCTCGGTTTTAGTTAGATTTCCTATCCTTAATACCGCCGTTTTACCTGCGCTTTTCGTGGCGTCTGGCCTATCTGCCGGCATCGCAGGCTCAAGCCTGATAGCCGCGCTTTTCTTTAAAGCGGACCCGCACGGCGGCGATCTAAAAACCTTGCACGCGGTCGAGTGGCCTGTTTTGGCGATGGAAATTTTACTAATCGGCATGATTTTCGTCTCGCTTATCACTGGCAGCGACATGCAAAAAGCTGCAAGCATAGCCTTTAGCGAGGGGCTCTACGCTCAGCTATTTTGGCTCGGCGTCGTGGGCGTAGGTTTTTGCGTACCGCTCGTTTTAAATTTCGCACTGGGCAAAAAGATCGCTCACACCGCGTTTGCATTCTACGTTAGCGCGCTTGCCAGCGTGGTCGGAGTATTACTTCTTAGAATGTTTATACTATACGCGGGACAAACTTACGATATAATAATGTAAAACTGCGGAGGGTTAATGAGCGCACTAAAAATATTAAAATTTTTCATCTCTTATAAATTTGCGCTCTGCCTCCTCTTTATCCTAGCCGCAGGTGCCGGCGTCGCAACCTTTTTAGAGAGTATCTACGATACGCAAACGGCTAAAATTTTAGTCTATGAGGCGCGCTGGTATGAGTGCGTCATGGGCGCTGCGACGCTGAGCCTGCTCGGCATTATAATTAAAACCAAAATGTGGCGCCGCTTCGGCTCTTTCGTTCTGCACGCGGCATTTATCGTGATCTTTATCGGCGCGGCGCTGACGCGTTACTTCGGCACCGAGGGCGTGCTACACGTAAGAGCGGGCGAGAGCGGAAACGAGATGGTGAGCGTAAAGCCGTATCTGCAGATCCGAACCAAAGACGCATTTTTCGAGTATCCACTAAATTTAACCCAAATCGGTGATAATAATTTTAGCTTCACGCAAACCATAAACTCAAAAAATTTCACCGTCAAATTTGACTCCTATAAACCAGCGCCCAAAGGCGAACGCGGTACTCTCGTAGTAAAAGCCGGCTTTGACGGGCAGCGCGAACAAACAGCCAAAATCCACGGCGGCGTAGGCTGGCTAGGCGAGCCTAGTATGCTAAATTTTGACGGCGAGGAGATAATGCTAACTTGGGGCTCAAAGCTAGTTAGCTTGCCGTTTTCGATAAAGCTTATTAAATTTGAGCTCGAGCGCTACCCCGGCTCGCAAAGCCCGTCCTCATACTCTAGCGAGGTAGAGGCGCTTTCGGACGCGGGAGAAATTTTAGCAAAGTATAAAATTTACATGAATCATCCGCTAAATTTACAAGGCTTTAAGCTCTTTCAGTCATCCTACGATGCGGACGAACAGGGCACGGTACTAGAGGTTAATCGCGATCCTGGCAAAATCCCGACCTACATCGGATATTTCTTGCTTTGCGTCGGCGTCATCGGCAACTTTTTTACTAAAAACAGCCGATTTTTAAAGCTCATAAATTTCATAAAAAACAGCAGATTCTCGCTCGTTGCAGCGTTTATCGTGCTTGGTTTTTTAAATTTTAACGCAAACGCGGCCGAGCAAAACGAGAGCGAGATTTTAAAAACTTTCGCCGCAAATACCGCCGCTCACGCTAACGGCGAATTTGCAAAACTTCTCGTACAAGACTACGCGGGCAGGATAAAGCCGCTCAGCACGGAAGCCGGCGAAATCGTAAATAAAATCTCCGGCACAGACTCGCTTTATGGCCTAAGCGCCGAACAAATCGTGCTAGGGATGAATCTAAATCCAGCGCTGTGGCAAGAGATCAAAATCGTCAAAATAAAAAACGGCAAGATAAAAAAGATGTTAAATTTGAGCGGAAATTACGCGAGCTTTAGGGACGCTTTTGACGCAAACGGCGAGTATAAGCTAGCCGCGCAGGTCGAAGCCGCGAATGAAAAACCTCTATCAAAACGAGGTACGCTCGATAACGACCTCATCAAATTTGACGAGCGGTTAAACATCGCGTATCTCACGTTTAAGGGCACGTTTTTTAAATTTATCCCGGTAGCAAACGACCCGCAAAATGCGTGGCTCTCGCCAAACGACGCCTTTAACGACGAGCGAGTCGATACCAACGCAAAAAGCATGCTAAACGACTACCTCATAGGCCTACAGGAAGGCATCGCGGATAATAACTGGAGCAAGGCGGACTCCGCGCTAGCTGCGCTAAGAAACTATCAGCGAACGGCTTCGGCGGAAATTTTACCTAGCGTTAGCAGAGTCGATGCCGAGGTATTTTATAACCGTGCTTTGGTGTTTAAAAAACTCGTTTATTTCTACTGGATTTTGGGCTTTGCCGCGCTTTTACTAGGGCTTGCTTCGGTATTTTTATCAAAACGGATTTTACCGCTTGAGCGAGCGATTTTAGCGGCGTTCGCGCTAGGCTTTGCGGTGCATACGGCGGCCTTAGCTCTGCGCTGGTACGTCTCTGGGCACGCACCTTGGAGCGATAGTTACGAGTCGATGATCTATATTGGCTGGTCGGGAGCGCTAGCGGGGATGATATTTTTTAGGAGTTCGCTGCTTGCGCTTGCGGCGGCTGCGCTGCTAGCGGGTATCGTGATGCTAGTAGCTCACATGAGCTTCGTAAATCCGCAGATAACGAATTTGGTCCCGGTGCTAAAGTCTTATTGGCTCAGCATCCACGTCTCGGTTATCACGGCTAGCTATGGATTTTTAGGCCTTGGCTGCGTACTGGGTCTTATCGCACTAGGACTCATGGCATTTAAAAATAAATCCAACGTGGCGAGACTAAACGAGCAAATCAGATATATCGCAGCAATAAATGAAGCAAGTCTAATCATCGGTCTTTGCTTGCTAGCGCTTGGAAATTTCTTCGGCGGAATCTGGGCGAACGAGAGCTGGGGGCGCTACTGGGGCTGGGATAGCAAGGAAACGTGGTCCTACGTATCGATCCTAGTTTACGCGATCGCGCTGCATCTGCGCTTTATACCGAAGCTAAATTCGCTCTACGTATTTTTGATCGCATCGGTATTTTCTTACGGTTCGATCGCGATGACTTATTTTGGCGTAAATTTTTACCTAACGGGCATGCACTCTTACGCTAGCGGAGATTTGCCGCCGGTGCATATTAGCGTCTATATCGCGCTTGGCTGCATACTTTTGATAACCGCGCTAGCCTTTAGAGGGCGCGACGTAAAAACGATTTAAAAGGAGAAAAAATGTATAAAAAACTACTACTGGCGGCGGTTTTATGCGCTAGCGCAAACGCGGGCTTTATCCAGGAGGGCATGCAGGCCCAGCAAAGCGGCGACCATAAAAAGCTGATAGAAATCTACGAAAAAGCCTGCCACGAGGAAAACAAGGCATCGGGCTGCTACAACCTTGCAGTGGTGTATTTTGAAGGCACGGGCGGCGTGGAGAAAAATTACGAAAAGGCGATAAATTTATACCAAAAGGCTTGCAATGCCAAATTTGCGCTTGCTTGCAACAATCTAGGCTACATCTACGAAAGCGGCAACGGCGCAACTCAGGACTTCGCTAAAGCCGCCGCATACTACGAAAAAGCCTGCCAAGACGACGAAGGCTGCACCGCACTAGGACTACTTTACGCAAACGGCGCAGGCGTCAAAACCGATATCAAAAAAGCCATCTCGCTCTATACCAAAGCCTGCAACTACGGCGATATGATGGGATGCAATAACCTAGGCTACCTGCACCTTGAAGGCATGGGCGTAGAAAAAGACTACGCTAAAGCAAAATCATTTTACGAAAAGGCCTGCGCGGGCGGCGTGGGTATCGGCTGCGATAACCTCGGCTTTTTATATGCATTTGGCCAGGGTACGGAGCAAGACTACGCCAAAGCTAAAGAATTTTACGAAAAATCCTGCAACCTAAACTACGACAAAGGCTGCAACAACCTGGCCATAATGTACGCCGAGGGCAAAGGCGTCGCGGCCGATATCACCAAGGCCAAAGAGCTCTTTGACAAAAGCTGCGCAAAGGGCCTAAAAGTCGCGTGCGAGAATGCGGAGTTTTTAAAACCAGAAACAAATAAAACTAAATAATTTAAGGAGATAATATGATTTTACGTTCTATTTTGAGTTCGGCGCTACTAGCGGCGCTACTTTTCGGCGCCGAAGCAAACGAGCAAGCCGGCAAGATGAAGCCGATGTTTCAAAGCGTAGATCCAAGCAAAGCTACGCTCGTAGGAAGCGGCGAGGATAAAGAGTACTGCGCCGTTTGCGGGATGAATTTGGTTAAGTTTTACAAAACAAACCACGTCTATAACGGCAAACAAGTAGCATCCCTACACTGCCTATACGAACTAACGGAGGGAAAAATCCCAAGCGACGCGCAGGTTGTGGATACGAAAAATCTAAATTTGATCGATGTAAATAAAGCCTTTTACGTCGTCGGCAGCAAAATTGGCGGCACGATGACTAGAAATAGCAAATACGCCTTTTCAACCGAGGCTGACGCGAAAGAGTTCCAAGCTGAAAACGGCGGCGAGATAATGAATTTCGCTAAAGCTTATGAGATCGCCGGGCAGGACTTTGAGGGCGATAACAAGATGATCAAAGCCAAACGCGAAGGCGGCGTTTACGCGCACGGCAAGGAATTTTACGATGCAAACTGCGAGAAAGTCGATCCAAAAAGCTTTAAAGCCATCTCCGAGCTAAAAGCTCACCTCAAAAAAACATGCGACGCAAAGGGCGCCGGCAAAGCTCCAGAATACGACAAACACCTGCAAGCAGCAGCTCTATATCTATGGGACGCTCCGGCAAATTTAGGCTCAAGCGATCAAGCCTCAAAATCTAAGCAAAAAGCGCAAAAAGCCGAGAGAATCGTCGTGCCAAAAGGCGCGCGCTGCCCCGTTTGCGGTATGCTAATCGGCAAAAACCCACAGTGGGCGACGATGATGAAAACAAGCAAAGAGGAGCTTTACTTTGACGGCGTCAAGGACATGATGAAGTATTATTTCGAAAAAGGCAAAAAGGACGATCAAATTTTCGTTAGCGACTACTACAAACTAAACAAAATCGACGCCAGAACCGCCTACTACGTAACCGGCTCAAACGTACTCGGACCTATGGGCAACGAGCTCATACCGTTTGCTAGCGAAGAGGACGCTAAGACCTTTGCCAAAGATCACGGCGGCAAGCAGATCGTCAAATTTGACGAGATAACTACGCTTTTGGTTGAGAGGTTGATGTGAGACTCATCTGCGTTTTAGCGGGTTTTTTTGCGATCCTTTACCTTTGTATCGGGGCGCATTACCTTGGCTACGATAGAGCGGGCAAGGAGGCTCAGCTAAATTTGATCCAAAAATCCGTCAAAGACGCGCAAATTTCGACTAATTTTATTTCAAAAGAGTACGGGAAGTTTGTCTATGCCGAGTAAAAATTTTATCGATTACGCAGTTACGCTGCTCTATAAAGACCGCGCCGATCACGCTTTTAGCTTTTTTATATTCGCTTTTATCGTGTTTATCTTAAGCGCGGTTCTTTTCGTCTCAAGCTCTATCCAAAGCGACCTTACAAATTTGACCCGCTCAAAACCGGAAGTCGTCGTCGAGGCTCTGCGTGCGGGCAAGCGCGACCTCATGCACGACGGCTACATCTACGACGTCTCAAAGATCGCGGGCGTAGCTAGCGTAGAGGGCGCGGTCGAGGGAGAGTATTATTTTGCGCAAAAAAGAGTCTGGTTTCATATCGTAGGCGATGAAAATTTGGACGAAAACGAGATGATCGTGGGCGAAGGCGTAAAAAAAGAGATGGCGGAGCTTTATTACGAGGACGTTTTTAACTTTTTAACCGAAGAAAAAATGATCCCGATAAAGATCAACAAAACCGCGCCGCATGAAACGGGCATCGTCTCAAACGACGTCATTTACATGAATCCCGCCACTGCGCGCGAGGTACTAAGCCTAAAAGATGGCGAATACACGAGGCTCTACGTCGAAGTACCAAACGTCAACGAGATCAGCGAAGTGGCCCTAAAGATCCAAAACGTCTATCCAAACACCGAGGTTACGAGCATCGAGGACGGAGTAGCCAAAATAAGGCACCTTTACTACTACAAAGGCGGCATTTTCATGGTGCTTTACGTCGTGGCGATGGTTTCGTTTTTCATCCTGCTGAAAAATCAAATTTCGCTCGCTTACGGCGAGAAGAAAAAGGAGATCGCGATATTGCGCAGTATTGGCTTTAGCGTAAGAAATATCATCGCGCTTAAATTTATCCAAAACATCGTCGTTTCTTTTAGCGCCTATTTGCTAGGCGTCGCGGGAGCGTATCTCTACGTGTTTTTATTCGGCGCGCCGTTTTTACGCGATATATTTTTAGGCAGCGAGGTGGCGAATTTTACCGATTTCACGCCGATCATCGACTTTAACATGCTGTTTTTGATCTTTGTTTTTAGCGTGATTCCGTTTTTGGCATTCGTCATCATCCCGTCGTGGCGTATCGCCGTTAGCGACATGAGCGAGGCGGTAAAATGAACGCGATAGAAGTAAAAAATCTCTGTAAAATTTACAATCAAAATAAACCCAACGAATTTCACGCACTAAAAAATATAAATTTGACGGTAAAAAGCGGCGATCTAGTCATCCTAAAAGGCGTTAGCGGTAGCGGCAAAAGTACGCTGCTAGGAATACTCGGCGCGCTTAGCAAGCCAAGTAGCGGCGAAGCGCTAATCAACAGTCGCAACGTCTCAAAGCTACCCGACATCATGAGCTCAAATTTTAGGCACAGCGAGGTCGGGTTTATATTTCAGTCATTTAACCTGATCGAGGGCCTTAGCGTCTATCAAAACGTACTAGCGCCGCTAAGCCTAACAAGTCTTAAAAAAGCCGAGCTAAATTCACAAATCGAGCGCGCGCTAAATCTCGCTAATATCGCGCACAAAAAAGATCAAGTCATCTCAAAGCTAAGCGGCGGCGAGAAGCAGCGATGCGCAATAGCAAGGGCTCTAGCGATGGATCCTAGCATCATACTAGCCGACGAACCGACGGCAAATTTGGACAAGCAAAACTCGCTTATTTTCATCGAAATGCTGAAAAAATTTAAAGAGCTAAAAAAGACCGTCGTCGTCGCCACGCACGATATTTTGTTTGACGATCTAGATTTCGTGGACGGCTACGTAAGGATGCAAGACGGAGAGATGCTGTGAGTGTATTTTTATCGGACGTTGTCATCGCGTTTTTACTGATCGAGCTCATCATCATCGTACTGATGGGCATTTCGCAGTATTTCGTCGTGCGCATCATGCGCCTATGGGACTTTAACTCGACGTCAAATTTACAATACGACCTCGAAAAGCGCAACTACCTCGTAAATACGATTTTGTTTTTCGCCGTAGTTTGCAAGATCATTTTGTTCGTATTTTTCGCGCTATCTCTAAACGAGCTAGCAGACGTGGTGCCCGGCGCCATGTGCTCGGCGGGCGTTATCGGCTCAAATCAATTTGGCGGCATTTTACTACTGCTAAAACTACTGCTTATCTTTGGCTTTGGGCTGTGGCTCATCATAAATTCGCTTGATTTAAAGGCGACGAATTTTCCGTATTTAAAGCGAAAATATGTCATTTTTACCATACTTTTTATCGCCGTTTTGATCGAATTTGCCGCCGAGATTCTATTCTTTAGCAACGTACCGCTAAAAGTACCCGTCTTTTGCTGCTCGGTCGTGTTTCAAGCGCCAAAGCTACCGTTTGGCTACACGAAGTTAAATTTGGTCATATTTTACTACGCCATTTTTGCGGTCATTTTGACGCTAAATTTACTCAAACAGACGATGGCGAGCTTTGTTTGCAATCTGCTGTTTTTGTTTATCGCATACTACGCGATCACCTATTTTTTCGGCCTTTACGTCTACGAACATCCAAATCACAAATGCCCGTACTGCATGCTAAAGGGCGAGTATTTTTACGTCGGCTACCTCATCTGGGGCTCGCTGTTTTTGGGTATTTTCTATGGTATCGCGGCGTTTTTGGTCGAGCTAATCGTAAAAAAACCTTACGAACATTTGCTCAAAATTTCCTCTTTTTGGCTGATCGTGAATGCTCTTGTTTGCAGCTTTTTCGTCGCTAAATACTACCTTTTGCGAGGAGTTTTATTATGATAAAGCAAATTTTCGCTGCCGTGCTACTCATCGGCGTGGTGGCGCTGCTTGCATTTTCCGTAGATACTAGCGAGGGCAAGATCGTCGTTCGCCATGGCAACGTAGAAAAAAAGCCGCTAGAAATCGAGCTTAACAAATACCTCTGCTTTGAAAGCAAGGTGCTCATCAGCGACCTAAACAACACGGCTCAGGCGGTGATGCCAAACGGCGACACGTACTTTTTCTACGACATCTCAAACTCGTTTACGTGGCTAATGCGACAAAAAAATAAAGACGACGTCGTGCTGTGGGTCTATTCGCAAGACACCAGCCGCTACATCCTAGCTAAAAACGCCTGGTATTCGCGCGTAGACATCACTCCGATGGGATACGGTATCGGCGCATATGAATACCACGTTTACGGCATTAACGATAACTATTTCGAGGATGTTTTGCTCTATGCGGCGCGCGGCGAAACGCTGATTAATCCGCTCATTTTTATCTTGCTTTCGGAGAATAAAATTTAGCCTTAAGCCGGTTGGCTATTTTTATTCTCCAAGATGCGCAACATGACTGCATTTATGCACCTTAAGCTACTAATATAACAATCTAGACCACGCGTAAAACAATAAAATTTCTCTATTTATTGTCAAAAAAATACGAATAACAAGCACACAAAATATCTAGTAGTCGCCGTACGATATTATTTATTTTTAATATCCATAAAAAACATAGTGATTTAAAATTGATTGCTAAAGTAAAAAGAAAGTTAAGAAAAAGTTGGTGGCGGACAGAGAGGGACTTTCCGCCATCTTATATATTTTTGTTGCCATTTGTTGCCTTTAAAAGCCCAAAATACAGGGTTTTTTATGTTAAATTGTATTATACAAATTTTTACCTTTATCTGCTATTATTTTATGTATCAAAGTTAGAAATTTTATGCAACAAACAAAATACTGGTATATCGATATTATAAGTGATTTTATAACCAAAAACCGTCTTAATTTTGTGACAAATTTAAGAACAAATTTTGATAAGATTTTCTCTCTCAATTCAAATCCCTTTTAGGGCATAGGGTTCAAATCCCTTTAAGTCCACCCCTGTTATTTTGTCTTGCATACACAGTGACATACGACAACGATCGGACCAAATAGATCAAAAAATATTCGCAAGAAATTTACTCCACCTACATAAGGACGAATTAAATTGTGACCTTAACGAAACACAAGGACGCTCTAAAAACATTTATAAAAGCCCATCGCGTCGCTAAAAGTAGTCTTTTGGATAAATTTGACGAGAAAACGGAAAAGAATATGAAATTTTATAACCAAAGATAATCTTAACATGGGGGGGGGATGGATTAATTGGATGCACTATTTTGTTGCAGGCCCTACATGTTCATGCAAGCCTACAAAAAAGCCAGATTTGCCATTTTCGCAGATCTGCAGAATCTAATACCAGCTTGCGTAACTTCATCCAAGTTGTCCGATTTTTGTTCGTATAGGCACTTGCCACGTAAGCGCTCGATCCGCCAAGCCCAGCAAAATATTTATTTAAAATGCTTTTTAAACCTTTACTCGCGCATGGATTTTGGGTATTATGCGATAATATCCGTCTTGCCAATATTGCCCACTTTGCGCAGTATTTCCATTATATCCGTCCCCTTTTCCTGTTCGGCTTTTAGGAAATTTTCGAAAAACTCGCGCTTTATATCCTTATAA
>NZ_AOTD01000220.1 GCF_000344295.2 Campylobacter showae CC57C
TTGCCTCATGACGTCGCCGGTTTTTTGGCTTATAGCGTTCATCGAGCTGCTCATCTGCTCTACGGCTGCCGCGCTTTCTTGGAGAGAATTTGACTGCGTGCTAGCACCCTGAGCCACTTGCTTCATAGACTCGTCTAGCATATGGATTTTTTCTTCTAAAATTTGAGCTTTTTCTAGATTAAACGCGAGCATGCCGGCTATCTCTTCGCCAAGCTCGTTCGTCACGAGCTCGACGTCACCTTTGGCGTCTGCGATCCTTGACGTGAAATCAGATTTTCTAAAATCGTTAAAAGCTTTTTGGATCACGTTTAGATCGCTACCGACTTTGTGCTCCAAAACGTCTAGCATTTTATTTAAAACGTCTTTTAGCTCGACTAGTTTAGGATTGGCCGGGTTGTCGGTTATCCTAGCTCTTAAATTTCCGCTTTCTATCTGTTTTGCGGCCTCTACAGACTGAGATACCGCTCTAGCGTCTTGACTGGCGTTGTCGCAAATTTTAGCTATATTGTCGTTTATCAGCTTGCTCATTACGCCAAATTCGTCTTTTGTGTTTACTTTTGAGACGACGGGCTCTTTTGTCTCAAAATTTAAAAATTTAAAGAAGCTGATCAAAGCGCCAGTGATCGTGTTGATCGGGCTAAGCGATCTTTTGAGCAAGAAATGTACGATTGCCGATAAGACGAATATAAATATAGCAGCCAAGATAAGCTGAATCTTTAAGATAGGCAAGGTGTGCGAGGTAAAGATATTTTGATCCATCGCCGTTACCGCAAACCAACCTTTGTCGTTTAGTTCCAGCATGTAGGCATAAACGTCCTCATTTTTATTATTTTTATACGCTATCAGTCCGTTTTCGTCAAATTTCTTTTCTTGATATTGTTTGATTATGCTTTTAGCTATGTCGTTAGGCTTGCCGACTAGATCTTTGTCTGGGTGTATGATGATATTGCCGTTTTGATCGACAACGAAAGCGTAGCTATATGCGGTTTTACTGATTTGAGATATATTATCGCTTAGCGCCTCTATAGATGCGTCTATACCGGCCACTCCGACGTTTTTGATAGGTGCGGCAAATGTTATAACCATCGCGTTCAATGAAGCGGCCATATATGGATCGGTATATGTCGACCTGCCTTCGGCTTTAGCTTGCTTATACCAGCCTCTTACCCTCGGATCGTATCCTGCTTTGCTTTGACCGTTTGATCTAAACATAGCCCCATCTTCATATCCGGCATAAATGAGAGATATTTCTTTTCCGGATACGGCTTTTGCTTGATATAAAGCTAAATTTATACCGTCCGCGTTCCTTTCGCCATCGCTTTTTTCGCCTACTTTAGCCAGACTATCGGCCATTTTTTCTATGGCATATTGATTGCTCTCAAAAAAGTTAGTCAACATGACTTTAACATCTTTTAAAATTTGCTTTTGAGTTTGAATCACTAGGTCTATGGTCTTGTCGTGAGCCGTATTGTAACTAGCTAAAGATATCGCAGAAAACGATATAAAAAGCGCCAAGATGAGCATCAACGATATTTTGTTTGCGATTGAGCGCATTTACTTTCCCTTTATTAAAAGTTTAATACGCGATTTTATAACTTTTTGTATTAAATGTTACTAATCCCAGAATAGTAAATTAAATATTAAATAATAATTTAAGGTTTTGATTTTTTATTTTGTTGCGGTTAAATTAGTAATAAAATTCAAATTTAGGAGCTAGAGCTCCCAAATTTGATATTAAAAAATTAAAATTTATTTTTTCTAACGTCTGCAACGATATTTTTAGCCATGTCGTCGATCTGCGAGGTGATCTCGTTTGTGGTATTAACGATGCCGATATTTTGCTTCGTGATATCGTCGATCTGGCTCACACTTTGATTTATCATATTAATGCCTTCGCTTTGCTCTCTGATGCTCTCGCTCATCTCGTTTATGCTTTGAGCCAGTACGTTTGCGTTAGCTTCGATTTCGCCA
>NZ_AOTD01000221.1 GCF_000344295.2 Campylobacter showae CC57C
TGAATACTCAAAGCACTTCGGCAGCTTCGTCATCAACCACTCCCAAGACTGCTCGCTGTGCCGCGGCGGCCACATGAACGAGGGCCGCGTCTCGGCGATACTAGGCATCAAGGGCATGCCGCGCGAGCAAGAAGAGATCATGGTCTCGCGCGATCTACTACTAGCCAAACTCACGGGCGGCCACATCCACATCGCGCACGTTAGCTCCGAGTGGTCGCTAAAGCTCATCGCACAGGCTCGCACAGCCGGCATAAACGTGACCTGCGAGGCGACGCCGCACCACTTTACTTACACCGAGGACGAGCTGCTGGGCTACGATACGAACTTTAAAATGTCGCCGCCGCTTCGCACGAAATCAGACGTAGAGGCGATCAGAGAGGGGCTAAAAAGCGGCCTCATCGATGTAATCGTTACCGACCACGCCCCGCACCATAACGACGAGAAATTTTTAGAATTCGACAAGGCGCCTTTTGGAATACTCGGCCTACAAACACTCGTGCCTATGACGCTAGATCTAGTTAGAGACGGCGTGATAGACTACGAGAAAATGGCGGCTCTAACGTCCTATAACGCGGCTAAAATTTTAAAACTAAAAGACAAGGGCGTGATCGCGGAGGGCTATCTCGCCGACATCGCAATAATAGATCCAAATTTCGAGTATCTCTACAACAAAAACCTAAATAAATCAAAATCCCAAAACTCCCCGCTGCTAGGCAAAATGCTAAAAGGCGCAGCGGTAATCACGATAAAAAGCGGCAAAACGGTGTTTGAGTTTCCAAACGTCGTAGCATGATCCGATCAAATTTAGCATAAATTTGAAATTTGACTTTGCGGCGGTTAAGGCTGCCGCAAAATTTAACTAATCGGAGCAAATTTGAAAGAAAATATAGCCTCAACGCAACCCTCAAAACAGCGTAAAAAACGCACGCTAAAAAATATTTTTAGTCGTTTTTGTCATGATAAATTTATCCTTTTATCAAGCCGAAAGAAGAAAGCATATAAACGACGTCTACCCCGAGGCCAGAGAGTATTTCGTGCTAAACGATATGGTCTTTTTTTATAAAGTTATGCTAAATAGCGTATTTGACGCCGACAGCGCCATAATGAAACCGCTAAACAAGCTACAAAGCTACCTTTATAACAAAGACATAAAATACATCCCGGAAGACGATGCCGAAAGAGCTTTTTGGAACTATAAATTTAATCTTTATTTCTACGTGAGAAAAAGATACGTGCCTAAAGAAAAATACTATCAAAGCCCCTACGTTGTAGATAAAAAACAAACCGACCTGCTAGACAACGTATATCAAACGATGATCGAGCTTGATAGTAAGAAATTCAAAGACCCAAATTTAAGCCGAGAAAACTATAAGCTAGTTCCGATTTTAGCGAACTATTTTACTTCGCATAGTTTTTTATATGAAGGGCATTCTGAGGTACTAGCGGCGGAACTAAGCAAAAAAGCCTTAGTCAAACAAAGCTCAATAGACAAAAACAAGCGTATAGTCGAGATCCTCTCTCGGTATCATAAAGATATAAACGAAGACAAATCTCTCAAAAAAGAACTCGAAGAAACAAACTCTAGCATACTGCGCTCGCTATACATAACTCTCGCGTTAGCTTCTCAAGGGATTATTTACGCAGATATCTTAAAAAATAACCTATCGTGCGATAATCAATATATAGGCGTCTATCTAAACGTCGTAAATTTTGCCTACGCCGGCAATAATCCGTTTTTCGCCGCAGAAAAGGATAGAAATGTAAAATACGTCATAGACGTCATGATGTGCGACAACTGGATGACGAAAGAGATCATGTATCGTCTAAACAAAACCTGCGGAGTAAAAATAGACAAATGCTATCCCGATGAAGAGTACATAAACGACGAGATAGTAAATAAACCGAGGGATTTTTTGAATTAATGTTTTCGTGTTTTTAAAATTTTCGGAGAATTTGAGCAAAATCACACTCCGCACTTGACTATACGCAAAAATAAACCCAAATCTGCCAAAGTCGAATTTAACCGACTTTGCGCACATCTTTCGCTTAATTTTTTTCCTTCTCGCCGCACAGTTTCGACGACTCTATTCAACCCGCCAAATTTACCAAATTTAAAAGCCACAACAGACAAATCCACGCCGCCGCGTCAGCTCAATCGATGATAAAAAACCGATCAAGCCGAGCGCAAGCGACGCAAATTCGTCAAATTTGACTCAAAATTTAGCCTCACGCGTCCTTGCCGTTTATCGCGTACGCCGAGCGCAAAAACACGTCCGTGCCAGATAGCAGCGCACTCTCGTCAAAGTCAAACGCGCCGTTGTGATGCCCAGCGGCGAGCTTGGTGCCGATCATCAGATAGCCGCTCTTACCGCCTGCTTTTTGCACGGCGTGCATAAAGTGCGCGAAGTCCTCGCAAGCGCCGAAATTTAGATCCCGTACGATGAGCTCGTCTTTGATAAAAGGCGACTGGCGCGCGGCATGCTCGTAGATATCGGTGATCTCCTCGCTGCTATCGCCGCCGCTCGTGCCGCCGGTTAGCTTCACGTCGTACTGCACGCCGTACATCTGCGCGACGCCTGCGACGATGTCCATGCATTTTTGAAACATAAATTCATTTAGCTCGGTCGTTTCGCCGCGCGTTTCGCAGGCTATGTAGCCGTTTGGCGCGATGACGTTTCGCCCCTCGCCCGCTCGCAAAACGCCCACGTTTATACGCGTGACGCCGTCAGCATGACGCGTGATACCGTGCATGGCTAGAGCCGCCTGAGCCGCGGCTAGCAGCGCGTTTGCCCCTTCCTGAGGAGCGCCAGCTGCGTGAGCCGATCTACCAGTGAAATTTACATCGAATTTCGACGTCGCAAGAAGCTTGTTCGTACCGCAGATGATGCCGCCGCTAGTCCTTGCCTGAAAGCCGATGTGACCGCCTAGCAAGTAGTCTACGCCCTCTAGCACGCCTGCTTGCTCCATCGGCACGGCGCCTCTCGTGCCCTCTTCGGCGGTTTGAAATATAAATCTAAATTTGCCGTTAAAATCATCTAAATTTTGCGCGATGAGTTTAGCCATAGCTAGGCCGATCGTGATATGCCCGTCGTGCCCGCAGGCGTGCGTGATGCCGTCTATATCGGCTCTAAAGCCCTCTTTAAACGGTCTGTGCGTCTCATCCCTGCTCTCGGTCACGTCCACGCCATCGATGTCGAATCTAAACGCAAGCGTCTTGCCCGGCCTGCCCGTATCAAGCTCGGCCACCACACCCGTGAGCCCATCTTCCATCACGGGCAAAAACTCGCGCTCATCGGCGCTTAGTAGGCTTTTTGCGCGCTCTAGATATTTTTCTTTATCTTTCTCACTACCCAGTCCCGCTCTAGCTTCGGGCTTCATTATCTCGCGTCCCATTTTTAGGCTGTAGCCGAGCTTTTTTAGCTCGCTTGCGATCTTTGCCGTCGTAAAAAACGTGAAAAAACCGGTCTCGGGATGCGAGTGAAAAAACCGCCTATTTTTCACCATTTCGTCTTTTAGCGCTTCGACTTTTGCTGCTACCTCGTCCATTTTTACTCCTTAAATTTAGAATTTTTATTATTTTTCTTAAAGATATATTATACATCAAGATTAATTTTAAAAGCTTAAATTTGAGCCGAATAATGATAATTTTAATGCTGATTTTTGCAAGCCGGCTTGTTTGGCGCAAATTTGATTTTTTGCCAGTGGATACTTTGGTCGTTTTTTAAACTGCGATTTGTGCCAAAGCAGTACGGGTAATGCGAGGTAAATTTATATTTTGGCAGAGCGATTTTAAAATAAAATTTGGGCGTTAAATTTGAGTTCAAATTTAAAATGCACGTCAAATTTGAACTCAAATTTACAAAACGAGACAAAGAGGCAAATTTGACTTCAGTCACCGTGTTAAAAACTCAAATTTGCCCCTCAAGCGGCCTATTTTAAGCCCTCTTTTAGTTTTATTATCCGCTCGTAGGATTCCTCGATACGCTCTTTTGGTATCTGTTTGGCGCCCACCGCATCCACGACCAGCTGAGTGACGAGCTCCGCGGTCCTGCGCCCATCTATCTTGTAGTCGCTAAAGAGCATCACGTCGCCACCAGCATTGATAAAGTTTATCACCCTTTCTTGCAGCGTAAAGTCCTTTAGTCCGCCCATGAGCATGTCGTCGCTGATGACTACGCCGTCAAATTTTAGCTCGCCGCGCAACAGTCCGTCGATGATCGCCGGCGAGAGCGAGGCCGGTAGCTCGGAGTCGCGCTGCATGAGGTAGATGTGCCCGACCATTATCATCTTGGCTTCGTTTTTGCGAACCGCGTCAAAATACGGCTTGAGCTCGGTGTAGTCGAATTTTTCGATCACGACCTTGGCGGTATGGCTGTCAGCTTCGACGTTACCGTGACCTGGAAAGTGCTTCATTGCCGCTATCACACCGCGAGCTTGCGAAGCCTTCATGAACTCGCTTGCGTACAGCGAAACCTCGTCTATATCGGTACTAAACGCCCCACCGCGCGAGCCGATGATGGTGGATTTTGGATTTAGCACGTCGGCCACGGGAGCGAAATTTACGTTTACGCCGACGTCTTTTAGCTGCTGTGCCATCTTAGCGTAAAGCTCGCCCGCAGCGGCTAAATCGAGCGTTTTTGCCACTTTTTGCGCTGAGATAAAGGTCTCAAATCCGCTTTTGTCCTTAAATCTCGTGATCTGCCCGCCCTCCTCGTCGATAGCGATGAAAATGCCTTTTTGCGCCTCTTTAAATGCGCTTGTTAGTGCCTTGAGGTTCTTTTTATCCGAGATATTTTTACCCAGTAGCATCACGCCGCCAAAACGCTGATATTTGGCCTCCGAGACGGCTTCTTTGGCGGTTTTAGGATCAGAGCCGTTAAAGCTTACCATTATCATTTGGGCTATCATTTTGCGAAGCGTCGGTTTTTCTTGTACTTGCGCATCGGCAGCGTTTAGCGCGGTCGGTAAACCCACTAAAAACAGCGTCGAAAAAAGCGCGACGATGATTCTTTTCATATTTTTCCTTTTTTGTTTTTGTGGATTTTACACTATTTTGGATAAATTTAAGGACTTTGGGCAGGATTTGGAGCGAGCTGACGCAGCAATCGGTACTAATTTCACATTTCGCGTTGCAAATCTCTATTTTGCAGTCCATATCGTCGTTTACGGTATCGTATCGTCTTTGCAAAATATTTTACTACGGCGTTTGCAAGTAAAATTGAGATATTTTTGGCGATTGACGCTGGGTACTTTTTTGTTTTGCTTTTTCATTATCGGTTAAAATTTTTGAACTGTCACGAAAAATAACATAAATTATATCGACAGATAATGGCATTAAATTTAGCGTTTTAAAATTTGACGGATGCAGAAGTCTGCAAATTTCGCATAAATTTTGTAATTATTTAAATTTTTCATCTAGCCTCAAAAAAGCAAATCGCGGTCCTTCAAACACAATTCACCTTTAGTGCAAATACGCACTTTAACCAAATTTTATTTTTTACTTAGTAAGTCCCTGAGGCTTTCCTGCACGTCTTTGCCGCGCAGCATCGCCGCGACCTCGTTTACGATAGGCGTATAGATGCCCTTACCGGCGGCGATCTTTTCTATCGCGTATGATGTATCCACGCCCTCGGCGACTTCGCCTAGATCGTTTAGGATTTTGTTAAGGCTCTCATTTTTAGCAAGCCCCAGACCCACGCGGTAGTTGCGCGATAGTACGGACGAAGCCGTGAGAAACAGATCGCCCGCGCCGCTAAGCCCCAAAAAGGTCTGATGCTGTGCACCGAAATATTCGCCAAACCTCGCCATCTCCACAAGTCCGCGCGAGATGAGGCTGGCGCGAGCACTGTTGCCAAGCCCGAGTCCGTCGCAGATACCGCCCGCGATAGCGATGACGTTTTTATAGGCACCCGCAATCTCCGCCCCGATAACGTCGCTGCTGGCGTAGGCTTTGATATTTTGCGGAAAAAGCCCTGAAATCTCGCGCGCTAGGGCTTCGTTTTTGGAGTTTATCACGAGCGCGCACGGAAGGTCGTTTTGTATCTCTTTAGCAAAGCTAGGGCCCGATAAAAAAGCCAAATTTGCCGCATCTACGTGCTGTTCGTAAATCTCGTCTAAAAAACGAAGGCTCGAGGTCTCGATGCCCTTTGAGGCGACTAAAATTTTCTGCCCGGAGTTTTTAAAATGCTCTTTTAGCCAACCGCTAACAGACTGAGAAGGTATGGCAACGACGAGCAGATCGCACTTTAGCGCCTCCTCTAGGCCTACAAAATGCGCGCCTTCAAGCTGCCTACGCGAGCTAATGACGCAGTCGTTTCTTTGCGAAAGCGCATGAAAAAGCGCGCTACCCCACTTCCCCGCTCCAATGATGGCTATTTTCATTTTTTCTCTTTTTTGTGATTTACGTTTGTTTTAGCTAAATTTGACCGGCCCGCCTGCAAGCTCAAGCCTTGCTTTTGCGAAAATTAAACAACTTAAATTTAACCGCGCCGCCCGTCTCTATAAAATAAAAATTTGACGCCGTAAATTTACTTTCTGGGCCAAATTTGACCCAGAAACCCACACCGCCAAATAACGTCAAAATAGCGGCGCACGCAAAATTTAACCTAATTTTTCTTTTAAAAGCTCATTTACTTTTGCTGGGTTAAACGCGCCTTTACCCTCTTTCATCGTCTGACCGACGAAAAATCCAAAAAGCTTATCCTTGCCGCTTTTATACTCGGCGACCTTATCGGCGTTCGCGCTTAAAATTTGATCTATTATTGCTACGATAGCCGAGTCGTCGCTGACTTGTTTTAATCCCAATTTTTCGATGACGGCGTCTACGCTACCCTCGTTTTCCATAAGATAGTCAAGCACCTCTTTTGCCGCCTTAGCGCTTATCGTACCGTCTTCTATGCGGCGTAAAAGCTCTATCATTTTAGTTGAATTTACTGGCGATGTCTCGATCGTAGCACCGTTTTTTAGACGACCCAAAAGCTCAACGATGAGCCATGTAACAGCCAGTTTCGGCGATATTTTTGCTTCCACGAGCTCTTCGAAATACTTCGCCGTCTCCACGCTGCTAGTTAAAATCAGCGCGTCGTCCTCTTTGACGCCAAGCTCGCGTCCGTATCTAGCAACCTTTTGTTCGGCAAGCTCGGGGATCTTGATTGCTTCGTTATACATCTCCTCCGGGATCTCGACGGGCAACAGATCAGGATCGGGGAAATATCTATACTCGGCGCTATCTTCCTTGCCTCGCATAGAGCGCGTAACTAAATTTACGGTATCAAAAAGGCGCGTTTCTTGATAAACTTCCTCGTCGTATTTACCGTCTTCCCACGCCGCGCTTTGACGCTCGACCTCATAGTCGATCGCTTTTTGGATAAATCTAAACGAGTTTAAATTTTTAATCTCGACGCGCGTATAAAGCTTGCTGTCGCCTTTTGGACGGATGCTTACGTTAGCGTCGCAGCGGAAGCTTCCTTCCTGCATATTAGCATCGCTGATGTTTAAAAATCTCAAAATCGAGTGCAGTTTTTTTAGATATGCAACCGCCTCGTCGGAGCTGCGCAGATCAGGCTCGCTTACGATCTCAAGCAGCGGTGTGCCAGCACGGTTTAGATCGACTAGACTCTGTCCGCTCTCGTGAATGTTTTTGCCCGCGTCCTCCTCAAGGTGCGCGCGAGTGATACCGATGCGTTTTTTCTCGCCGTTTACGTCGATAAAAAGCTCGCCTTTTTCCACTATCGGTATCTCAAACTGCGAAATTTGATAAGCTTTTGGAAGGTCTGGGTAAAAGTAATTTTTACGGTTAAAAACCGAGCGTTTATTTATAGTCGCATTTACCGCCGCGCCGAAGCTTATCGCCTTTCTCACGGCTTCTTTGTTTAGCACCGGCAAAGATCCGGGTAACGCCAGGCAGGTCGGACAAACGTGCGTATTTGCCTCATCGCCAAAGCTCGTGGAGCAAGAGCAGAAAATTTTAGTTTTTGTATTAAGCTGAGTGTGAACCTCAAGCCCGATAACGACTTCAAACATAATTTGCCTTTTATTTAAAATTTAGGGCTTATTTTAGCAGGATTTTTATTTAAGTTAGATAAAAAGAAGGGGTTGCGCCCGCCGATTTTTAGCGTATTTTAGCTGGCGGACGCGTAAATTTAAATTTTAGTGCTCGTCGTGACTGATCAAAATCGCGCCGGCAAGATACACGTAAGTAAGAATCATAAAGATAAATGTTTGCAAGCACGCCATAAACGTAAGCAAGACAAACGCCGGAAGCGCAGCGTAAGACGCAAGAGCAAGTACGACCAAAAGGAACAAGTCATCACCCTTGATGTTACCGAAAAGTCGGAAAGAAAGCGATACGACGCGAGATAGATGCGAAACGATCTCGACGATAAACATTATCGGAGCTAGCCATTTGTTTGGTCCCATGAAGTGAGCAAAATACTTAACCACGCCGTTTACGCGGATACCTTCGTAGTGGTAAAACACGAAAACCACGAGCGCTAGAGTAAGGGTCAAATTTAAGCTCGAAGTCGGAGCCTCAAATCCAGGTATTATGCCTATTATGTTACTTACAAATACGATCAAACCGATGGTGGCGACTAGCGGCAGGTATTTTCTAGATAGCGCTTCGCTGCCTAGCACGTCCTTGCCCATGGATACGACGCCTTCTAAATACGCTTCGAGGATGTTTTGGGTTCCGCGAGGCACGAGCTGCAAATTTTTAGTTGCAAATTTTGCCACGATAAGTACGATAATCGCGACTAAAACGAGATGTCCCGCGTAATTTACCGCGTGGATAACGTGCTCGTTGTCGGTAAACAAAGAAGCGATCCAACCTGTAAACAAAAACAAATTTTCTTGCATGGATTAACCTTAGATTTATGAAATTTAACGGCAATTTTATCCAAATAAACGTTAAAAGTTTTTTAAGCTTACCTCAAATTTCGCCCAAATTTTAGCTTTTTTGTCAAATTTAGCTCAAATTTCTACGTCGTTTTTTAAAATCAGCACTCACGCGAAAAATCTATCGTAAACAAGCTTTAGTATCGTCGCGCCCACGACGGCCAAAAATACGACTCTAACAAATTTAACGTCCTTTTTCATGACCATGTTTGAGCCAAAATACGCGCCTAAAACCTGCCCTACGCCCATCAAAAGCCCGACCGTCCAAAGTATCTGTCCGCCCGCGATAAAAACGACAAGAGAGACGATGTTGCTGGTAAAATTTAGTATTTTCGTATGCGCGACGGCTTTTTTCATATTTAGCCCGATGAGCGCAACCATCGCAAACGTCCAAAAACTGCCCGCTCCAGGCCCGAAAAATCCGTCGTAAAAGCCTAAAATTAGGCCAAATATCACGTAAAAAGCTCGTGCGTTCATGCGGGCGACTCTGTCCTCGTCGCCGACCTTTGGCATCAAAAGCGTATAGATGAAAATCGCTATCAAACAAAATGGGATAATAACGCGCAAAAATTCGGCGCTCAAAAACAAGATAAGGACCGTACCTACGCACGCGCCGATAAAAGTAAAAACGATGCCGATAAAAACTTCGCGGAAATTTATCATGCCTTTTCGGGCGAAATTTAGCGCCGCCGTGAAGCTGCCGAAAGTGCCTTGAAGCTTGTTCGTCGCTAGCGCCATGTGAGGCGGCACGCCCATAGCCATGATCGTGGGTAGCGCGATCAGTCCGCCTCCGCCCGCGATCGCATCGACGAAGCCAGCCGCAAACGCCGCCGCAAAAAATATCAAATACGCCGTAACTCCGAAGTCAAAGTCCATTTCCGCCCCCCCCCTCAAAAAACAAAATCATACTACGAAAAATTTAAAAATTTATAAAATTTGGCTTTTTGTTTTATTGCGGTTAAAATTTAATAAAGCGGCGAGTAAATTTTGCCAAGCAGGGTTAAATTTAGCAGTTTGGATTGCGGCGCATTTTGTAAAATTTGCCGTTCGATCGGCGATTTTATTTTAAAGTTTTGAAATAAATTTCGTAAATTTATATACCGAAATTTGAGTCAAATTTGATAAGGGTAAATTTGGCATAGTTTTTAAAATTTCGTTTGTAAAATAGTGCATAAATTTACATTTAAGAGGTGCGAGGTTAAAAAGAAGGCTATCAAATTTAACGTCCAAAACGCCTTTAGAGCAAATTTAAATCACGTCAAATTTGAGTAAAAAAGAAAAATCCGCCGACCGCCAAGCGCGGCAAATCGGCGAATTTGAGATTATTTTATAACGCCGCAAACCATTCTAGCGCCGCCGCCGCCAAGAGGCTTTGGATGGTCGCTGTGGTTATCGCCGCCGACGTGGATCATTAGCGAGTGGCCTTTTAGCTCGTCGATTGTTTTGATTTTCGGAGCTAGGACCGGATAAACCGCATTACCCTCGGCATCGACGAAAAGCGCAGGCAAATCGCCCTTGTGGCCGTTGTCGTCCCATGCAAACGAGTGTTTTTTGGTGTCGCTTGGATCCCAGTGACCGCCCGCTTTCATGCCTAGACCTTTTTCATTTGCGCCGCAGTCAGCGTTTTGATGCACGTGAAATCCGTGCGCGCCGCCCTCAAGGCCTTTAAGATTCGGGAACAACGCCACACCGTAGTTAGTCTCGATCGCTACAACCTCGCCCACGACCGTGTTGCCCTTTTCGCTTAGTTGCTCCATGGTGACTACTAGGTGCTTGCCGGCCTTTGGATCAAAGGCTTTTTCCTCGTGCGCAAGAGCGCTAGTAGCGAGTAGGAAGCCTAGAGCCGCGCTAGCTAAAACGATTTTTTTCATTTTTTCTCCTTAAAATGTAATTGCAAGGTAACTATAGCCTAAATTTGATTAATTTAGGCTTTAAATTTTCTTAAATTTAATGCGCCGCGAGGGCTTAAATTTGCCGCCGTTTCGCGTAAAGCAAAACTCGTAAAATTTACTTCATCTCTCTTAAAATTTGCGCCAGTTCGCCGCTTTGACCGATGCGGTAGAGCGCGAAGTCGTATTTTATCGGATCGGCGGAGTCAAATTCACAAAGCTTGTCCGTTAGCTCGCGCACGGCCCTAAAATCATAGCTTTTGCGAGAGATTAAGCCCAAATTTAGCGAAACTCGGTGCGTATGTACGTCAAGAGGCATGAGTAGCTTGCTTTTTGGCAGGCTTTTAAATAGCCCAAGGTCGATGTCGCTATCTCGCACCATCCAGCGAAGGAACATATTATAGCGTTTATACGGGCCTTGCGGCGCTTTTTCGTACGGCTTGCCGAAAAAAAACTCATACCCATCCGAGCGGTAAGGGTTTAGCGAGTAAATAAATTTGATGAGTTCGTTTATACCGTCTATTATCGAGCCGCTTTTCTCAAAGCCAGATCTCACCGTGCTTTCGATATCGCCGTGCTTTTTTAGGCGTGAAAGGGTGATAAAAATCTGCCTCACGTCCTCGCAGCTTTGAAAGCGGTATTTGTGCCGCGTCAAATTTGAAACGATTTCCTCCTCGCTTTTATCTAGCAGCGAAAAATCGAGCGAATTTAGGAAATTTACGATTAGTTTTGCGTTGCCGTAAGCAAAAAGCGCGCAGATGAGCGAAATTTCAGGCGTTTTAAATTTGCTAGCGACTTGTAGCGGATCGGCGGCGGCAAACAAATCAGCATGGGTATTTTTAGAGATTACGTTTTGATCCAGGAGTGTTTTTAAGTCCATTTTTAGCCTTTTTGGACGAGATTTTAAACCAAAAAGGCTAAAAGAAATTTAAATTTATTGTTTGACGGTTAGCAAGGTATCGAGCATCTTTTCTACGGTCGTGATGATTTTAGCCGCCGCGCCGTAGCTGCTTTGAAAGCGTATGAGGTTTGTCAGCTCCTCGTTTAAATTTACGCCGCTAACGGACTGATGCTCAGACATTGCAACCTTGTGGATGGCGGTATTTGCGTCGTTTAGGTCGTTATTTGCCTGAGTTTCGCTGGCTAGATCGGACGTGATATAGCGGTAGTAACCCTCGATGCTCTCCTCTTTATCCGCGTGCTTGTTGGAGTAAAACACGATTTTATTGTATTGCAGCTGCACCATATCGTTTGCGACTTCGTTGTTGCCCGGAGTCGGATTTGAGTAGGCTTTTAGCTTGTGTGGATTTTCCATTAGCTCGCTTTTTACGCTCATATTTTTAGCTTTATCGCCTTCAAATACCCTGTTTAGCCCGATGATACCCGGAAAATTCGTGCCTTTATCGATAAAAGCGACGCTGTATTCGCCGGCGTTTCTTTTTGGTATGACGCCAAAAGTACCCCTGCCCGTCGCCGCGTCGTACTGATAGCTCGCCTGAAAATAATCATCCACGTCGTTTAGCGAGTTGTTATCGCCGTTGTCATCGGTATCTGAGTTAAAGTCGCGCACGATAGAGTTGCCGCGAGTGTTATCGTTTATCGAAGTCGAGGCGTTTATGTTGATCGTTTTACGAGCGACCTCTTGGCCCTGGTTATTATAAACCACGACGTCAAAGCTACCGTGCTTGATGTCGTTATTAAAATTCATCAGCGTTCTAGAGTCGCTTAGGTTTTTTATCTCCTCTGTTACGGCGTTTTCTACGGCCGATCTTGCGTAGATGTTGTTCGTCTCGCTTATGATGCCTTTGGCGAAGGTATTTAGGTTGTCGATGTATTTTTGTATCGTTCCGTCCTGAAACTCTCCGCTATCATCCATCCTGCGTCCGCGCAGATCTAGAGCCGAGCCCAGTTTACCGCCCTGGATACGTCCGTTTAGATCGACCTTTTTGCCGTCCTCTCTTTCAAAATAAACGCCCTTAAATTCGCTCTTGCCGTTCATTTTGTCTATCTTTAGTGGGTGATAGGTTACGCCGTCAACTATATTAAACCCTGAGATATTTATCTGGTGCTTCGTACCTACGTCCGTTACGGTAGGATCGACGTTAGTGCCTTGCAGTTCGCCCTTAAATACGCTTATACCAGCAAGCTTTGACATAGCAAGCTCGAGCTGATCGCGTTTGTCGCGCAGATCGTTTGCTCTAGTGTTGCCCACGGACTCGACGCGCACGATCTCTTTATTTATCTGCGCGATTTGCTTGGCGTATTTATTTATTTCATTTACGGTAACTTCTATCTGCGAGTCCACGTCCTTTTGGATCTTGGTTAGCATGTCGCTAGCTTTATTGATGCTGGTTGAAAGCGTGTTAGCGTTGTTTAGCAAATTTATCTTTTGTGAGCCCTCGGTCGGGTTTGAAGCGAGGTTGTTCCAAGCGTTGAAATAATTTTGCAAATCCCTGCCTATGCCAACGCTTTGCAGATCAGGGAAGCGCTGCGAAATCTCCTCTAAAATTTGCTTTTTGTATTCGGTTGATTCTAAATTTATATTTGAAGTTCGAAGCCTAGTGAATGTAAATTCGTCATGCACGCGCACGACCGTATCGACCTGCGTCCCCCTGCCGATATCGCCAGGGATATCGTGAAAAGGCTCTCTAGCAGACTGCACGACGCGCTGTCTAGTGTAGTGCTCGCTATCGGCGTTTGTGATGTTGTGTCCGGTCGTAGTGATCTGCGTCTGCGCGGCATCCAGACCGCTCACACCGATGTGCAAAGACGAAAATATATTAGCCATTTTTTAAACCCTCGTTTTAAATAAACTCTCCGGCCTTAGGCCGTTTTTGTCGTAGCCGCCGTCTTGCTCGCCTTTGAACATATTTTTTAGCAAGCTATCGAAAAATTCTTTCACTCCGACGACGTATTTTGCGTATTCTTTGTTTTTTGAGTAGAGCTCTTCAAGCTTTGAGCGCATAAGAGCTAGAGATGATTTTACCTCATCGTCAAGGATAGAGCTTAAATTTGCTCCGCCGTTTTCCCTTGAGACTCTTAAAAGCTCTTTATCTAGCAGAGATTTTACGGATTCAAATTTTTTAACTAGCTCATTTTTGCGTCTGACGCTATCATCGACCTTGCTGTGATCAGCTAGTTTTATCTTTTCTATATCTTCCGTAGTTTGAGCGATGAGCTCATCTAGTACGCCCATCGCTTCATCCAAATATCTTTTAAGCATTTTTGTCCTTTCTTTTTACGCAAGGACAAAAAATCTTATAAAAGCGTATCGGCAATGGCTTTTGCAGTCTTGGACATATCTAGTTTATATGTTCCGTTCGCGATCTGCTCAGCTATCTTTGCGACCTTGCTTTCTTCTTTGCCTTGTGTTTTTTCCATATTTTCGCTCTTTTTTACGTCGTTTGAGCGAGTGATTTGCTGCGGGCTCATGCCCAGTTTAGCTCCCAAAGTTCCTATCATTTTCAAGCCTTTTTAGATTTGTTAGAAACTAAATCGGCAAATTTTGAAATTTCTTAAGCCCTTTCTTTCAAATAATTGAATAAAAGTTCGCTAAAGCCCAAATTTCCGCTCAGAGCCTTACTCATAGTATCGTTATACATCGAGTGATATATCTCGTCTCCGGCATCTTTGCCAAATAGTGGATTTTCATCCTTTAGCGCGATATCTAGCACGCTTTTAACCAAAAACGCCTCAAAAGCGTCGGTTTGCTCTTTTAAAAGCGCGTCTTGCTCGCTTTGAGGCTTATTAGCGCGCCTATTTTCGATTGAACTAGTGGCAAATTTATTGTACGAGCTTAAAGCCGCCGAACTGTCTACGTTTAACATTATATTATCTCCAAGTCTACGTGTATGGCGCCCACGCGTTTTAAATTTTCCATTATCGCGATTATATCGCTAGGAGTCGCACCCATCTTGCTTAATGCCCTTGTGACGCTAGCTACGGTTGTTTTTTCGCCGCTGATTTTTAGCATATTAGTTAGCGGATCTACCGCTGCGCCGTCTTGCAGATCGATTGTTTGCTGATTTGCCGCCATATCGTCGTATGAGCTAGGCTCTATCTTTATCGTGATATCGCCGTGCGTGATGACGACGGGATCAACGGTGATATTTATACCGCTTACTATCGTGCCCGTGCGCTCGTCGATTACGATCTTATCTAACGCTTTATAATCCACGTCCAAATTTAACACCCTAGCTACGAAATCGACCATATTTGCGCCGTTTGGCTTAGCGATCCTGATCGTTCGAGAGTCCACGGCCACCGCGCTATCGCCGCCTACGTTTAAATTTACGGCTCTTTGGATGTTTGAAGCAGTATCGAAATTTGACTCTTTAAGGCTTAAAAATATCGCTTCTTGATTATAGATATCGTACGCGATCTCGCGCTCAACGATTGCGCCGCTTGGGATTGTGCCCGCGGTTACGTGGTTGCCGCTATTGCCCCTAGCCGCGCTTTTGCCGCCTATGGTTAGCGAGCCTTGCGCTAGAGCGTAAATGTCGCCGTCCACGCCCTTAAGCGGAGTCATCAAAAGCGTTCCGCCCTGAAGGCTTTTGGCGTCGCCGATAGATGAGATCACGACATCGAGCTTGTCGCCTTGCCTAGCAAACGGAGGCAGCTTTGCGATGACCATTACCGCGGCGGTATTTTTTGATTTGATATCATCGGGCTTTATTTTTACGTTCACGCTTTGAAGCATGTTTGAAAGAGACTGGATCGTAAACTCCGAGCTGCTACCGTCGCCAGAGCCGTTTAGACCGACGACCAGGCCGTATCCGATCAGCTGATTTTCCCTCACGCCCACGACGTTTGCGATGTCCTTTATCTGCGCCGCAAAAGCCGAGATGGCAAGGGTTAGCAAGCATGTCGCTAGTTTCATTTTAGTCCTTAAATTTGTATTTTCAAGGACTAAAAGCAATTAGTATTCCAAATTTGATGCAAGAACTTAAGAGTAATAGCTAAGCGAGGTGTTTCCGAATTTTTTAGATTTTAAAAGCGTAAATGCGCCGATATTTTCGGATAAATTTAGATGGCTAGCATGCTCGAAAGCGATCAGATAAATTTTATCTTTGGGCAAATTTCGCGCCAAATTTACGCACTTTTCATAAACGTCCGCAAAGCCGTCTCTGATATCAAAAGGCGGATCTAGGTACAAAATAACGGGCAAATTTTGCCTCGCGACGATAGCTGGCGTCATCTCAAAAGTATCGCCGTTTACGACCTCAAGCTCATCGCCGATAAGTTTAGCGTTTTGCAAGGCGATTTTATAGGCGTTTTTGTCGATTTCTACCGCGTAGGCCTTTGCTGCGCCGTTGCTTAGCGCTTCTGCGGCCATCAACGCGCTACCGCCAAAAGCCTCGACAAAAACCTTGCCCGCTAGCTCGTAGCGAAACGAGTCGAAAAATGAGCCTTTTACGATGTTTTTAGTGCTTCTTGTAGTTTGCAGCGAGGGCAAAAGCAGCTTTTTACCTTTAAATTTGCCGCTTGAGATCGTAGCGTAGAGATTTTTCAACGAGCTTTCCTTAATATAGCCAGCAGCTCTTCTTTAAATTTATCCATCAAATTTGAAACTTCAAGCTCCAAATTTGAGCCGTTTTGCGGCGCGGCTTCTTCTTTTATAACAAATGCGGGCGAGGTTGTGCGAGAGGGTGCAATGGGCTCCGAAAACTGAATCGCCGAGTAAAACTCCTCAAGCGCAGAGATAAGGGCTTCTTTACTAAAAGGGATTTTTAGATGCGGCGAACGCTCGGCGATCATGAAAACCGGCTTTTTAGCCTCGATTTTTTTGTCCGCCACGATAAAATCACAATCTTTTCTAGGCGAGATAAAATCCCTCAAAAATAGCCTTAGCGACTCCTCAAGCAAAATGCAGTCGCATTCAAACGAAATTTTCACGAATTCTCCTTTTTCTCGCCTTGATTTAGGCTGAATTTTAACAAATTTATGCGAAAATTTAAATTAAGCAAAAATTTTCCCAAACGGGGCTAAAAAAATTTACAAATTTGACGATATAGAAGCTAGCAAATATTTAAAGGAGAAAATATGGAAATTTTCAAAGTAGCGAGCCAGCCGATGGCAAACGTAGCTACAAGCTCGCACGCACAAAGCTCTACGCAAACTAGAGAGGTCGAAAGGACGCAGATCCAGCAAGACGCAACCCAAAATTTAACCGAGCAAAATAACGAAACGCTAAATGAAAAAGTAAAAGAAGCCACCGAAAAGCTAAATAGACAAATGGAAGATCTAGGCACTAGCATACGTTTTGGCTACAACGACAAGATAGAAGCCATGTACGTAAACGTAATGGAGATGAAAACCGGCGACGTGATCCGCAAAATCCCGACTGAACAAGCAATGAAATTAAGCGAATATTTTAGAGAGGCAGTCGGAGTTTTATTTGACAAGGAGAGCTAAAAATGGCGCTAGGTAAAGTTTCTTCGCTTGGCTTTGGTAGCCAGGTTTTAACACAAGAGGTTATAGATAAGCTAAAAGCCGCCGACGAAGCGGGTCAGATAAAACCCGTAAGCACCAAAATCACGGCAAACGCTACAAAACAAAAGGATCTGACCGCTCTAAAAACGCTGATCGGTACATTTCGCTCCTCAGTTTCTACTCTAGCAGACGATAGCTCATATCAAAAAAGAACGACTAGCTCGGACGGCAAAAGCGCCGATATAAGCGTAAGCTCGGGCGTCGCGGTGCAAGATATCGAGATAGACGTTAAACAACTAGCTAAAAAAGACGTTTATCAAAGCACTAAATTTGCCACCTCAAGCTCGTTTATCGGCAAAAACGGAACCTTTGGCGTAAAAGTCGGAGGCCAAACCTATAAAATCGAGGTTAAAAGCTCGACTACGCTAGAAGAACTAGCCGATAAAATAAACGAGGTCACAAACGGCGCCGTCTCGGCAAAAGCGATGAAAGTGGGCGGCGAAGATCCGTATCAGCTCATCTTGCAGTCAAAAGAAACGGGTGCGGAAAATAAAGTCGAGATAACTAACGTCGATGATGACGGGAATGCTCTAAGCGGTGCAAACGACGTTTTGCAAAAATTAGGCTGGGATAGCGCAAATATCGCAAACAACAAAATCTCAACCGCGCAAGACTCCGAGTTCGTCTACAACGGCATCACGATAAAACGAAGCGGCAACGAGGTAAAAGATCTAAATTTAGGAATGACTATAAAGCTAAAAGATACCGGTAAGACGACTTTTAGCGTCAAAGAGGACACGAGCGCTATAAAAGAAAGCATGCAAAGCATGGTAACGGCGTATAATAATCTCGTAAACAACCTAAAAGTCGCTACCGATTATGATTCGGACACGAAAAAATCAGGCACCTTCCAAGGTGTGAGCGAGATAAATACGATAAAATCGACGCTAAATAAAATTTTATTCGGTAATCAGACCTACACGAAAGATAACGTAACAAAGACGGCAAATTTAGCCGACTACGGTCTAAGCCTAAATAAAGAAGGTTTGCTAGAGCTAGATAGCTCAAAACTCGGCAAAAAACTAGATGAGGATTTGCAAAGCGTCCAAAAGATATTTGCCGGCGGCACCACCTACGGCACGGCTCAAGTTCTTAGCTCAAAACCGGTAGATAGCGGCGCGCTCACTATCGGCGGCGACGATCTAGTGATAAACGGCAAAAAGATAAATTTAGCCGCTACGCCTGCGTCAAATTCGTCAAAACAAAACGCTCTGGCGCTACTAAAAGCCATAAACGATGCCGGAATATCGGGCGTACAGGCGACGCTAACCGCAAACGAAGACGGCATCATGCTAAAAACCACAAACGGCACCGCCATAGATGTAAAAGGCTCTACCGCGGCGCTAAATGCAGTTGGCTTTAGCGAATCAACCGTAACGCCGAAAAACACGACCGTAAACGGGATATTTGCATCGACTAAAAAAGCGGTAGACGGGCTAATCAACTCAAAAAACGGCTCTTTAACCAAATACGGACAAAGCCTGATCGAGGAGAAAAAAACGCTCGATGCCGAAAAAGAAAAAACGCAAAAGTCGCTGGATGCAAAATACGCCACGATGGAAGAGCGATTTTTGGCGTACGACAAGATCATCAGTAAGCTAAACAACGACTTTTCGTCGCTAAAATCGATGATCGAAGCCGAATATAATAAGAAATAAAAGGTAAATTTATGCAATACAACACTGCACACGCGGCGTATTCGCAAAACGCGGTAGGCGGCATCGAGTCGCCTACTAAGCTCATCGAGATGCTTTACGAGGGCGTTTTGAGATTTATTTTTAGAGCTAGAAAAGCGATGCAAGATAACGACGTGGAGAAAAAAGTATATTTTATAAACCGCACGAACGCCATCTTTATCGAGCTTTTAAACTCGCTAGACTACAACCAAGGTAGCGTCGCGCACTATCTAAGCGGGCTTTATACGAGGCAGATCCAGCTGCTGTCGATGGCAAATATAAACAACGACGAACAGAGCCTAAACGAAGTCGTAAGCGTAACCAAGCAGCTACTTGAAGCATGGAAAGAGACGACAAGCGCAGGACAAGCCGATGTGGCTGGATGAGCTAAAAATAGCCGTCGCTAACGATGACGCGGAGGCTATCTCGGCGCTAGCTAATGAGACGCCTAGTAAATTTGACAGCCTAGAGGACGCCCTGCAAGCTCAGGAGCTTCTGGGCGCAGCGATAAATTTGATACAAAAAAACAGAACCGAGCTCGGCAAAGAGCTAGAAAAACTAAAAAACGTAAAAAAATACATAGCGTCGTAGATAATTTCTCAAATTTACGGCGCTTTTATCTCAAATTCCCTTCTAAATTTTATCCAACGGAAGTAAAAATATGACGAAAAACGCCATAAAGGACGCTTTAAAAAATAGACTCGGCGCGGATATAGCGGGTGACTTTAGAGTGCTAAAGGAGCACGAACTAGTCAAATTTAACGATGAAGCGAAGTTTGTCTTTGAGGGCGAGAGCGAGATAGTGCGCGAGTTTTATATCTTTGCAGATACCGGCGTAGGCGATCTTTGGCTTGTCTGTTTAGATGACGGCAAGGTTGCTTTTTACGATCATGACGCGGGTTATCTTTGCGCGTCAAATTTGGTTAAATTTGATCTGGATATAGCAGGCTGGCTTGAGATCGCCGAGCTATTTGGAAAATTTGAGACCATAGACGAACCAAGCGACGAACAAAAATCTAAATTTAAGCTAGCTGTTAGCGCTGCGTGTCCGCAAATTTTAGAAATTTGGGATATTTAGGCTCCAAAAACGCGCCTTACGCCGTTTCAAATTTAAACCCTGTCCGCAGCCATCAATTTTAAAACCGATTCCACCTCGTCAAATTTGACCAAATTTTACTCAGCTGCTCGCTACAAATCTCGCCTTAAATTTGCCCAAGCCTCGCAAACATGCCGTCAAGATATCAGTTTATCGCAGTAAAACCCGAAAATTTAAAATATCCAATCTAGCTAAAATTTGATGAAATAAAAGTAGTAAAAAAGGCATGGCGATAAGCCGAGTTCTGTCGTGAGTGATTATTTATCTACTCCAAATTTTACAATTTGGCTCTAGCGAAGGGTTTGACATAAGACTCAAAACCATCCCTTCTTGCTGCGAGTTGGGTTTATATAGCCGCCGCGCTTGCACGCCGCGCTGGTGGGCTCTTACCCCGCCGTTTCACCTTTACCGCCGAAGCGGCAGTCTGCTTTCTGTTACACTGTCCCTTGGGTCGCCCCAGCCATCCGTTAGATGGAACTCCGTCTTATTGCAGCTCGGACTTTCCTCTTTTGCCTACACAAAAGCAATCACTTGCCATACCTTGGGGACGATTATAGCTTTTTGGGGTTTAAGGATAGCTTTTTAATCCTAAAGTATTTATTTGAATTACTTAAACTCTAACAAAATCACTTCACAGCCACAATATGCCAGCCAGCCACCCTGATTTCTAAATTTTTTGTAAATTTATAATTTTAGTGTATAATGGAAAGTTTTTATTTTTTACAAAAGATTATGGATTATGAAAGATATTAAGATACCAATTATTTATAGTTTAAGTTTAGCAGCATGCTTAGCGATTGCCCCTTCGCAAGCTTTAGCCGAAAACGCAACAGCAACAGTAACCGGCGGCGGTAGCAACAGCTTGCATCATTCAAGCGGCACTTATTACTCTGGCGGTTACGAGGGCGTAGTATCTGGCGGCTCCAGCGATCATATAGTAACTATTACCGGTGATTCTAGCGGCACAGATATGTCTTCATACACTATATACGGCGGCGGCATTGGCGATCCTGCCGTTACACCTACGACTTCTGCCGACCGAAACAAGATCGTCGTTCAAAACGGCGCCACCGTTACTACTATAATAGGCGGCGAAAGCAAAGGCGCAACAGGCAACACCGTAAGTATAATAGATGCAACCGTTAAACGAGCCGTCCTAGGCGGAAACGGCACCTGGGCGGGACAGTCGGCGCATGCGGGAGATGCTATCGGCAACACCGTAAATATCGAAGGCGATAGCCATATAATCGGAGATAACGATGGTATAACCTACTTTGATGAAGCTATGGTGTCGGGAGGTCGAGCTGGGTATGGCAATTCTGCAAACAACAATACCGTAAATATAGCCGGTGCAGCTACGATAAATAATGGCAGAATAGAAGGCGCCACCATAAATCAAGGAAAAGAAGCAAAAGGCAATAGCGTTCATATCACCGGCGCCATAGTCTTAAACGATGGTCAAGAAATGGATGGCGCAGTATCCGTATCCCCAGAACATGAAAGCACCTTAGAGGGGAACCATGTCGTCATAAATAATGCCGGCGCCAAACTTCGAAATATAACCGGCGCCAACGCCACAAAACAAGACATCAGTGTCGGTGGCAAATCTACAGCAATAGGAAACTACGTAATTTTACAAAACGGACAAGTCGAATCTACTACGGGCTCATATATGGCCGCCGTCTCAAAAAACAATTACTCTAAAATTAGCGGCGGAACAGTTATGGGCGATGTACAAGGCGGTTATGCTGGCTCATACCCAACTCTTACTCACGTCGCTACGAGCGAGAATGATTACGCCGAAATAAGCGGCGGCGACATAAAGGGCAATGCCTACGGCTTCCGTAACATCAATGGAGACATAACCGAAAGCTACGTCAAAATGACAGGCGGTAAAGTTGGCGACAGCGCTTATGGCGGACTTACCCAAAGCGGTAAAATTTCAAAAAGCTATGTGTTATTAGATGGCGGCGAAGTAAAACATGACGCTATCGGCGGAAGTAGCATTAGCGGAAACGTCGAAGCAAACAAAGTAGAAGTCAAACAAGGTGCTACGGTAGGTCGCGATATCATCGGCGGTAGAAGCGAAAAAGGCAAGGCTGAGGCTAACTGGGTAGTAGCTGATTTAACCGGAAAAAGCGTCTTTCAAATAATCGGCGGAACTAATAAAATCGGCAGCGGCTCGGGCACGGCGAAAAATAATCACGTGCAAGTAACCGGCGGAACGCTAAACGGTCCTGCTCTGGGCGGACGCGGCGAGCAAGGCGCCAGCGGTAATGAATTCTTCACAGCCGGAGCGACTATCAACAACCACGTTTCGGGCGGAACTACCTCAAACGGTAATGCCGTACAAAACACCTTATCCTTGCTAGATTCCACGGTCAATGGAAATAGCCAAGTAAAAGGCGGTAACGCTATGGCGGGCTCTGCATCCAACAATACGGTAGTTTTGCAAAGCTCTACGATAAACGGAGTAGTTTATGGCGCGGAGGCTACCGCTGCGGGCAGCAGTAATAATATGGTAAATTTAACGAATAGCACGGTTACCGGCACGATTTACGGATTATTCGGTAGCGGTAGCGGTAGCGGCAATACTTTGATAAATGATTCAAACGCCGTTAATCCTAATAAGGCGGGCAATATCGCTAGATTTGACGTTTTAAATTTATTAAGTATATCAAATGCGAATTCCGATGCAAGCAAAGCCGCCCTTCAAATCACGGGCGGAGCTCAAACCGATATCAATAATGCTAAATTTCAACTTGACGGCACCGATTATAATGTAGATACTTATGCGATAGGCGACAGCGAGAAGCGCTATCTGATCCACAATGAAAACGGATTTGCCGGCTTTGACGAAACGCAAACAACTAAGCGCACCGATAACGTATTTACGATCAAAAACGCTACTACCTACTCAATGAATTTAAAGGGCTTAATGAAAGATGACGACGGAAAATCCATCGTAATCCAAGGCAAAAAGAAAACCGACCGCACTATCACTGGAGCATTCGATAACGGCGAGGTCGGCAAATATAGCGGCCCTGCGGGCGATCCTGTTATCGACGTAGGCGAGGATCCAAACGCGCCGCAGAATTTCGGCGGGCTAGATATCGACACCACCAACG
>NZ_AOTD01000222.1 GCF_000344295.2 Campylobacter showae CC57C
GAAAAGTACTCGCGAGACAAGCCGCTAAAATAAAAATTAAAAGGAGAAAAAATGGCAGAGTACTACAACCTCATCAAGTATTTCCACTACTTGTGTTTCATCTCGTGGATGGCGTTTTTGTTCTATCAGCCGCGCCTCTACGTCTATCATGCAGAGAATATGGACAAGCCTGATTTCGTGCGCGTCGTCGAGGTGCAGGAGTACAAGATGTACCACTATATCGGCTGGGTCGCGCTGATCGGCACTTTTTTGACGGGTATTTTGATCATCGTCGCGATGCCCGAGCTTTTGCGCAGCGGCTACGTGCACGTCAAGCTCACCGTCGTCGTCATCCTCGCGGCGTTTCACCTGGATCTTGGCCGCTATATGGTGCAGCTACGCGAGAAACGCTGTAACAAGAGCGGCATGTTCTTTCGCGCTTACAACGAAGTGCCGACTATCGCGATGGTCATCATCATCTGGATGATGGTATATAAGCCGTTTTAAACCGCGATAAATATGCGTTCCGGGGCAGAGCGAACCTGCTTTGCCTCGGTGTTGCGAAGTCAAAATTTAGCCTTGAGTTTTTGAGCCGTATCTTACAAATTCGGCGTGCAAAATTAGCGCCAAATTTTTATTTTACTCGGCTCAATTAAACCCGGTCGCCCAAACGACATCAGCTCAAATAAAATCGCTAAAATTTGAAAATCTCCCCAACCCAACCGCTTCCGCGCATATCTTTCATCACGGACTTAAGATTTCGGCGCAGGCTAGTTTGTGGGTTATCTTGGGAGTTTTAGGCGTCGGGATTTTTGCTAGTTTGTTTAAAGCAAAATAGCCGCGGACTGATTTAGCGACGATTTGTAAATTCGCTCGCCTTGGCGCCGGGTGCCGTTTTAGCAAACTAGTCGCGCCCATTTGCCCGCCTAGCCCAAAGCTAAATTTGATAAATTTAGCCCAAGCGACAAAAGCGCCAAGGCGGCAAGCGGGGTTAAATTTTAGCCTTTTTTATCGCCTGCTCCAAATCCGCGATCAAATCATCCGAATTTTCGATACCGACGGCAAGGCGTAGCAAACCTTGCGTAATGCCGATTTGGGCTTGCAATTGCGGCGAATAGGACTCGTGCGTCATCGAGGCCGGGTGGCAGATCAGGCTCTCAACACCGCCAAGGCTCACGGCCAGATCAAAAAGCTCCAAGCTTTTGGCAAAAATTTTATAGTCGTATTTTTCGTTTAGCTCTAGGGATATGAGTGCGCCGATGACGCCGGCTTGGGTGTTTTGAATACTTTTCTCCTCCGGCGAATACGAGCCTGCATAGTGTACGGTTTTGACGGCCGAGGTTTTTTTCTAAAAATTCTACGATTTTTAGCGTATTTTCGCTTTGTCTATCAAATCTCACGCTAAGAGTTTTGAGGCCTCTTATTAGATTATAAGCATCTGCAGGGCTTAGCGTTGCGCCGAGAGTATTTTTCATAAAAGCTATACGCTCGGCTAGCGCATCGTCGTTCGTGGTCACGATTCCCGCAATTACGTCGGCATGTCCGCCGATGTATTTCGTCGCGCTATAAACGACGATATCAGCACCAAATTTTAGCGCTTTTTGATAGTACGGCGTCAAAAAAGTATTATCGACGACGACAAGCGCGCCATTTTTACGAGCTAGCTCGGCTAGCCGCGCGATATCCGTTACTCGCAGCAGCGGATTTGACGGCGTCTCGATAAATATCATCTTAACGTCCTCGTCCAAACGAGAGATT
The DNA here is from genome assembly GCF_000344295.2 of Campylobacter showae CC57C. Taxonomy (GTDB): domain Bacteria; phylum Campylobacterota; class Campylobacteria; order Campylobacterales; family Campylobacteraceae; genus Campylobacter_A; species Campylobacter_A showae_B. The sequence goes on from NZ_AOTD01000222.1 coordinate 1,738, forward strand.
TTATTTAGATCGTCGACGAGTTCGAATTTGATCCCGAAATTTGCAAAAATACCGTTTGCGTAGCGGTAAGTGCCGCCGTAAACATTGCTATTTAAAAGCACTTTGTCGCCGCTTTTTAGCAGATTAAAAACCGCCGAGGTCGCCGCCATGCCTGAAGCCAAAGCAAAGGCGTATTTGCTGTCTTCAAATTTGGCGAAAAGCTCCTCAAATGCATTTCGCGTCGGATTTGCGCTACGAGAATAGGCATACGTTTGAAAGTCGTCTAAACCGTCTTGCGCAAATGTCGTGGCTAGATAAATAGGCGGAACGACCGCGCCGTGAGGGTTGTTTTTGGCTTCGATACCTTTTACGATTAGTGTATCTATTTTCATTTTTTTCCTTAAAATTAAAAAATCCATCGCCGAGATAAATTTGACTATACGCGGCGAATCGCTGCTGAAAAATTCCTCCGCCGTACCGTCAAATTCGATATTGCCGTGCTCTAAAAATAAAATTCTATCCGCGACTTTGCGAGCGAAGTTCATATTATGCGTGACGATGATGAGCGAGTCGCGCTCCTTGCTGAGCCCGCCGATGACCTTCAAAACCTCCGCCTCAAGCTCCGGATCAAGCGCGCTCGTGGGCTCGTCCAAAAGCAAAAAATACGGTTTCATCGCAAGCGCTCGCGCTATCGCCACTCGCTGCGATTGACCGCCCGAGAGCCTGCTTGGATACTCGTGCTCCTTGCCCTTTAGCCCGACCTTTTCAAGTAGCGCCAGGGCCTCAATTTCTGCCTGCTCTTTTGAGATTTTCAGCACCTGCACAGGGCCTTCCGTTACGTTTTGTAGAGCCGTTAGATGCGGAAATAGATTAAAGCTCTGAAAGACCATCCCCGTGTGTTCGCGAAACGGCAGCATATCTTTTTGCGAAATTTTACCGGCGAAGCTTATCTTATCGCTTCCAAGCTCAAGCTCGCCGCCGTCCGGGATCTCGAGTAAATTTATGCAACGCAGCAGGGTTGATTTGCCCGAGCCCGAGCTTCCTAAAATAACCGTAGTCTCGCCGTCTTTAAATTCTAAATTTAAGCCGTTTAAAACGACATTATCGCCAAATTTCTTAGTCAAATTTTTAAATTTTATCATCACACGTACCTTGAAAATCTCTTCTCGAGCCTAGCTTGCAAAAACGTCAAAAACGTGCAGACTATCAAGTAAAAAAGCGCGGCAAGCACGTAAAGCGTGAGCGGATCGAAGGTGCGCGCAGCGATGCGCTGAGCGACCATAAACATATCGACCATCGTGATAGAAGCCGCAAGCGAGGTGTCTTTTAGCGTGCTGATAAAGATATTTGAAAGCGGGGGTAGCGAGATACGAGCGGCTTGCGGAGCGATTATACGGCGTAAAATTTGCGTATAACTCATGCCAAGCGCCGTGGCGGCTTCCCACTGGCCTTTGGGCACCGAAAGCACGGCCGCCCTAACGGCCTCGGAAGCGTAAGCGCCGATATTTAGGCTGAAAGTTATGATCGCCGCGCTCCAAACATCGAGCGTAACGCCCACGATCGGCAGACCGAAATATACGATAAAAAGCTGCACCAAAAGCGGCGTGCCGCGAAATATCCAGATATAAAATTCGCTAAATTGCTTTAAAATTTTGATATTTGCTATGCGCACGATCGCCGTTAGCACAGCGATAAGAAGTCCCAGCGAAAAGGAGATCGCCGTAAGAGGCAGCGTCACCTTTATCATCGCTAGCGCCATAGGTTGTAGCGAGCTTAGCAAAAGCTCGCTTATACGGTCAAATTCGTTCATCGCCATCTACCGCGAGACATCTTTGCCGAAATACCTGATCGAAATTTCAGCCAGCTTGCCTTCGTTTTTTAGCTCCTCTATCGCCTTGCTGATCTGATCGGCAAGCTCCGTATTGCCCTTTTGCACGATAGGCGCGGTATAGTCGGTATCGCTTCCCTCGGCGGCTATTTTAACCGGGGCGCCCGGGCGCTGCTTGATGAAGTCGTAAAATACGATATTATCGCGCACGACGGTATCTACGCGCTTGCTAACGAGAAGCTCCATGCTCTTGCTAAAGCTATCGACCGTGACGTTTTGCGCCCCGTAACTAGCGGCCACCTTTGCCCAGTTGCTCGTAGCGGAGTCCGCGTTTTTCTTACCTTTTAGATCATCAAAGCTTTTGATATCGTCGTTATCTTTATGAGTGATGATGGCTCCGTGTACGACGGTATAGGGCTGCGCGTAGTCGTATTTTTTCTTGCGTTCGTCAGTAACGCTTACTTGATTAAATACCGCATCGGCCTTGCCCGCATCAAATGCCGCGAGCATCGCGTCCCACGGAGCGGTTAAGAACTCGATCTTTAAATTTAGCTTTTTAGCGACTTCGCGGGCGATATCTACGTCGTAGCCTTTTAGCTCGTTTTTATCGTCGTAGTATGAAAACGGCGCATAAGTACCTTCCGTAGCGATCGTTAAAACGCCCTCTTTTATGGTTTTGGCATTTAAATTTAGCGTCAAAAACGCGCCCAGAGCCAAAATTTTTAGTAGTTTTGAAACCATCTTTTATCCTTTAAATTTAGCTGCTTTTATGCGGGTAAAATTTACTCCGAGATATCTTTGCCGAAGTATTTGACCGAAATTTCTTTTAGCTTGCCTTCGCTTTTTAGCTCGCTAAGAGCCTTGTTTACGTCATTTACGAGCTCTTCGTTGCCCTTTTTTACGATGGCTGCGGAGTAGATTGGCTCGCTACCGCTAGCGGCTATTTTTAGCGGGGCGTTTGGACGCTGATTTATGTAATCGTAGAAAGTCACGCTGTCGTTTATCGTCGCATCCGCACGGCGGCTGATGATGAGCTCCACCCCTTTGCTAAAGCCGTCCACGGTGACGATTTGCGCGCCGTATTTTTGTGCGATACCGGCCCAGTTGCTAGTTGCCGAATGCGCGCTCTTCTTGCCTTTTAGATCCTCGAAGCCTTTGATTTCGTTATTGTCTTTGTGCGTGACTAGCGCGGCGTAGGCGACGGTATATGGAACGGTGTAATCGTATTTTTTCTTGCGCTCGTCCGTGATACTTACTTGATTGAACACGATATCGGCCTTGCCCGCATCAAATGCCGCCAGCATCGCATCCCACGGAGCCTCGATAAATTCCGCTTTTAAATTTAACTTTTTAGCGACTTCGCGTGCCACTTCTACGTCATAGCCGGTTAGCGCGTCGTTTTTATCGTGGTAGGAGTAGGGCGAATACGTGCCTTCGGTCGCGATTTTCAAAACGCCGTTTTCGAGAGTTTTTGCATTTGCGCCGGTTAAAAGAGCGAAGCTCGCCAAAGTAAGTAGAGAAGATTTTAGTAGTTTTTTCATTTTTTGTCCTTTTTAAATTTATCGTTGGCTATTCATCTAAAAAGGCCCGCGAGTGCGGAGTTGAAATATCTTTTTAAATGTTTAGCGACCTGCTAAGCACTTAAAAAGATATTCGTGCCTAGCGCCCTAGCTTTTCATTTCGCAACAACACATGTCGCACATATCGTTTTTCATAGCGTACCTTTCGAGTAAAATTTGGCGGTGATTTTATGCAAAAAAAGTTTAAGATAAAATAAATTTATATCAAAATTTCGGATTTTATTTTTTAAATGATGTAAATTTTGGATACAAAATCGGCTCAAATATCAACAGGGCCGAGCTATAAGTTAAATTTTAAATTTTATAAAAATTAAAATTTTGATTAGAATTTTTAAATTTAACTCGTAATCTAGAACAGATCGCGTCTATAAGCAAAATTCGCACGCCTTTAAACTCCAAAAATCATTTCTAAGCGTCGGCTAAAGCAGTAAATTTACCTACCGCGCGCCTTTTTGACGCATGCCGCGACCGCATCCATCACCGCCGCGCGAAATCCGCCTTTTTCCAGCGCCTTTACGGCCTCTATCGTCGTGCCGCCGGGCGAGCAAATTTCGTCTTTTAGGGCTGCTGGGTGTTTGCCGCTTTTTAGCATGAGCTGCGCAGAGCCTGCAACGCTAGCCGCGACAGCTTCGTACGCCAGCGCTCTAGGCAGCCCCTCGAGCACTCCTGCATTGGCCGCGGCCTCGATAAACATAAAAACATAGGCCGGCAAGCTGCCCGCGATACCCGTAAATGCGGCAAATTTAGCCTCCTCGAGCTCATAAACGGCGCCGAAATTTTCAAAAATCTCTCGCACCGCCGCCCGCTCGTCCGCGCTTAAATTTTCGTTAAAACACAGCGCGCTTACGCCCTCTGCGATTGCTGCGGGAGTGTTTGGCATCGCGCGGGCGATCTTAGCCTGCGTGCCCAAAATTTGCGCGCTTTGCTCCAGGCTAAAACTCGGGGCGAGCGTGACTACAACCTTGCCCCGCGCTGCGTCTTTTATCAAATTTAATATACCCACATACGCCGCGGGCTTGGTTGCTAGCACCGTGATATCGGCCGCCGACGCGACCGCAGCCTCGCTCTCGCAGGCGTTTACGCCGCACTTTTCGCGCAGAGCCGCCGTTTTGCTCCTGGCATAGACGAACAACCGCTCGCCGCCCAACCTTTGCGCCAAATTTTCGATCATCGCGCCGCCCATGTTTCCGCCGCCGATAAAGCCGATTTTAGGATTTTTCATTTTGCCGCCTTTTTTAAAGTTCCGATTTTGACCGCCTTGCCGGCAAGCGCCTCGCGTATCGCGATATTTTCCGTCCAGATGGCGCCCGTGACCTGCCCCGGCGCCAAGATATAAACGCCGCCCGTTTCGGCCTCGTCGCTAGCCTTAAAGTCATTGCTCGAGATCATCTCGTACGTATCCTTCGTGTCGTTTTCAAATTTTATCGCCGCTTTTAGCGTCGGCGCTTCGCCCTGTTTCGCCGCGCCCGTGTACTGCTCGAGTACGTTTTTACTAAGCCTGCCGTAGACGCCGCCGTCTGGGCTTAGATATATCCGCACAGCGCGCTTGTCCGAGTTTTTGCCGCCCTTGCCGACGCTCACGCTCATCTCGTAGGCGGTTTCTCCCGTCGGAAAATCCTTAAATTTAGCGTCCGGGACGAAAATGCGAACGTTGTCCGTTACCGTCTTCATTTCGTGCGTCTGCGGCGTTATGCCAGTTAGCACGATCGTGGATTTCACGTCCGCGCCCTTGTCCAAAACAAGCGCCGAGATCGGCACCCGTGTAAGCAGCGTCGTCTCATAGCAACCGCTAAAAATAAACGCCGCGGCAAAAGCAAAGATAAATTTTAGTTTTTTCATCGGTTTCCTTTAAATTTACGCCGATTTTAGCATAAATTTCGCCTTGCGTGTCTGTGCGCCGACTCGCGACGGGTCAAATTTCATCGCCGAAAAAGTCGCCGTCGATATCGAAAATTTCGATGTTTTGCTGCACTTGCACGCCGAGTTTGTATTTTATCATCAGCTCCGCCAGCCGCTCTCCGTCAATCAAAACGACTGTGTGACTTTGCACGTTTGCGGCGTATCTTTCGGCATCCTTGCTAAATTTTGACGTCGTGATAAACACTCCCTTTTTGGTCTGCTTATCTGAAATCGCGCCGACGAACTTTTGAATTTCAGGACGAGAGACCGTGCCTTGCCAGCTTTTAGCCTGCACGTAAATTTGCGACAATCCAAGCTCATCCTCGTCTATGATACCGTCTATACCGCCGTCCGCGCCGCTTTTGGTTAGCCTGCCTACTCTGTAGCCCATTTTTTCGAGCAAGCGTGCCACCAAATACTCAAAAAAGCTCGGCTTTTTCTGCGAAATTTCGTCTAAAATTTGAGATTTTAGATTTTGCGCGAGCTCATCTGCCGTCTCGGCGATGACGTCGATGGGCGTCTTTTCTTGCGTCGCGGTTTGCGAGATTTTGGCGCTCGGCGCGCTTTTGTTTTTATAAATTTCATCGTACCAGGCTTCAAATTTAGCCTGCGCATCCTTGCTTTTTAGTATTTGTTTGCCAAGATCCGTTATCTCGTACACGCCTCTGCCGGTTTTTTTGACGGGATTTTTGGCGCCTGGCAAATTTACGACTTCTTTATTGCCCGCAAAATACGACAACGCCCATCCTGTGCGGTTAACATACAAAAGCATGCCGCTAGGTATCCTTTGCGAGAGTTCGTCGTCATTAAATTTATAGTACTCTACGACAAATTTACAAACCTCTTTGCTATCTATGCTGCCGCGTTCGTCGATAAATCTTAAAATCGGGAACATCATCTCTTTGTAGCTTGGTATCATCGTTTTCCTCGTATCCATAAATTTAAGCGTAAATTTTAAGGTGAAGTATCGCGAGATGGATTTAAGGGTTGCGACGTAAAAA
>NZ_AOTD01000223.1 GCF_000344295.2 Campylobacter showae CC57C
AAATTTTTACTAGCTCCGTTAAAGACGCTCACGAGGCAAGCCACTAAATTTACAAAATCATCGCTCCGATAACGCCGCCAATTAGAAGCGGTATATTAAAGAATATAAACGTCGGCACGCACGTATCATATATGTGATTGTGCTGGCCGTCGGCGTTTAGACCGCTCGTAGGCCCTAGCGTGCTGTCGCTAGCGGGACTGCCCGCATCGCCCAGAGCCGCCGCTATACCAACTAACAAGATGATCGCCGCCGGAGAAAATCCGAGCGAAAGCGAAAACGGTACGTAGATCGCCGCGATGATCGGTATCGTGCCAAAGCTCGTGCCGATACCCATAGTAACGAGCAGACCGATAGCTAGCATCAGTATCGCGCCGCCTATTTTGCCTCCGGCGACCGCGCTAGCAAAGCTCACTAGCTGCTCGATACCGCCGCTCTCGCGCAAGACCGAGCCAAAGCCTGCGGCAACGAGCATGATAAATGCGATAAAGCCCATCATCGCTAGGCCGCTGTCCATGATTTTGTCGATTTTTCGGTACTCGATACCGCCAAAAACCACCATAACTAGTAGTCCTAAAAGCGCGCCAAGGGGCATACTCTCGGTATAAATTTGCACTCCAAACGCCGCAACCGCGCCGCCAAGCACCGCCCACTCTTTTTTCGTCATTTTTAGGTTTGCGGCCATCTGTGCCTCTTGCTCTTCGCTCGTTTCAAATTTGGTGTGCGCGTAGTCGCGTCTTTTGCGGTAAAAGACGAAAATCGCCAAAAAGAGTCCGACTAGCATCGAGGCTCCACCTATCCACATCACGCTTGAGATCTGGCTCATCTGTACCGTTACGCCGTTGTTTGCGAGCTCTTTTTGTATGATACCGTGAAAGATAAGGCCAAAACCGACGCTAAGGCTAACGTACGGCGCCTTTAGTCCAAAAGTTAGCGCGCACGCCACGGCTCGGCGGTCGATGCCTAGGCGGTTCATCAGCGGCAAAAGCGGAGGAATGAGAATCGGGATGAAAGCGATATGCACGGGAATCAAATTTTGCGACAAGCACGCGATTGCGGCGATGATAAGCGCGAAATAGGTACTGGTTTTTGCTAGAGCCTTGCTAACGGCGTTTATGAGGATCGCGGTTAGGTTCGTGTTTGCTATCGCGGCTGCGAGAGCGCCTAGCAGGATGTAGCTGAGCGAGGTTTCTAGGTTGCCCTTCATACCCGTTATCAGCGTAGAGGTGGTGGCCGTTAGCGCGTCGAAAAAGGCTCCTACGCCGGCAAATCCGCCGTGATAGATAAGTCCCGCGACTAGGGCGGAGACGAGGATGGAAAGCAGGATGTTAAACCTTAGCAAACAAAGCACAGTCATCACGAGGATACTGATTACGACGGGGTTGGTTAGCATTATTTTCCTTTTTGTAAATCAAATTTCGCCGCCGATCAAATTTGGCGACTGGCGACTAACGGGCGTCAAATTTATCTAACGCGGATGCCTAGTCTCGGTTTGTTATTATAATATTCGTCGTCTCGGTCGTTATATCCATCATCGTATCCGTCATTATAACCTCTATTATAACCACTATCTCCATCATCGTATCCGTCATATCTGCCGATACCGTTTTGTCTCATGTATTGATCAGTGAGTTCCCTACGGTAATCTTTTCTTTTATAGTTTCTTCTGTATCCATCGTCGTAACGGTCGTCTAGCATCAAAATAACGTCGGAATTTGAAAGTATATCGTTGCAATATCCATCTTTGCAGCGTTTTTTATTATAAGCTTTTCCGTTTGGTACGATAATTAAAGATTCGTTTGAATATCTGTCGTAAGCGTCTGCAAAGTTTATAAAAAGAGCAACGATAAGACCTATTAAAGCAAACTTCTTCATGAAAAATCCTTTCTAGTTAATTTTTAATCATTTTATAATATAAAATTTAAAGTAAAGTAAATTTTTAGCGCAAATATAATACAATTTCTCGAAATTTTTTCAAGGAGTAAATAATGATAAAATCGTTTTTTGGCGCGTCGAAGATTGCGGCTTTGGCTTTGCCTTTTCTTTTGACGGGTTGTATGTCGTCGATGAATATGGGCTCAAGCAGCGCCAAAACGACTGCTACGGGCTCTGCGGGCGGTTCAAATTCTCAAAACGCAAATGCTCAACTTCAAAAATGTTCTCAATCTTTAGGCACCGTGGTGATTTACGAAGATAGAGATTCTGACTGGTATACCGTACTTACAAGAGATTATAGGCTTCCTTCTACCGTTCCGGTTCTTAGGCTTTTAGCGCAACAATCAAACTGCTTTGTCGTCGTCGAGCGCGGTAAGGCATTTAACCAAATGATGGAAGAGCGTGCCTTGATGCAGTCGGGCGAACTTAGAAAAAATTCAAATTTTTAAAAAAGGCAGATGGTTGCCGCAGACTACACTTTAACGCCTTCGATAACTTTTAGCGCAAGCGATACTAGCGGTATCGGTGGCGTAGTCGGCGCATTTTTTGGCGGCGTAGCCGGCGCGGTAGCCGGTGGATTTAGCACGAGTGATGCCAGTACGATGCTGACTCTTATCGAAAACCGCTCTGGCGTACAGTTAGCGGCAGCTGAGGGAAGCGCTAGAAATACTGATTTTGCAGGACTTGGCGGACTGTTCGGCGGTAGAGCAGGCGGATCTCTCGGTGCATATGCTAACACTCCTGAGGGCAAAGTCATCGTAGCGGCCTTCACCGACTCGATGAATAACCTAATCGACGCCGTCAGAAACTACAAAATGCAAACCGTAAAAGGCGGTTTGGGCGCGGGCGGCGCGATGAAAGTAGCGGATTGATTTTATCTTCGCTAGGCTAGATGCGGCCAAAACCGCTCTAGCCATTTTATAAGCGCGAGGCAAGCTCCGCTTTGCGCTTAAATTTGAGCTTTCGGGTTCAAATTTTCTCACGATAAAACGTAAATTTTAGATTTTGCACGTATGATTGCCGTGCTGTGCATACTCTTTTAAATTTTTATGCTTATGTAATTAAATAATTGATAAAATCGCCCAAATTCCACTAAAAGGATCAAATTTGAGAAGCGACATCATCAAAAAAGGCTATACGCGCGCGCCGCACAGAAGCTTGCTAAGAGCGACAGGACTAAAGGACGAGGACTTTGAAAAGCCCTTTATCGGCGTGGCAAACAGCTTTATCGAGATCATCCCGGGGCACTTTTTTCTCAACAAATACTCCGAAATTTTAAAAGACGAGATCCGCAAAAACGGCTGCGTGCCGTTTGAGTTTAACTGCATCGGCGTGGACGACGGCATCGCGATGGGACACGCCGGGATGCTCTATAGCCTGCCTAGCCGCGAGCTCATCGCAAACTCCATAGAAACGGTGATGAACGCGCACGCCCTGGACGCTCTTGTGTGTATGCCAAACTGCGATAAAATCGTGCCCGGCATGGTAATGGGCGCGCTTCGCGTGAACGTGCCGACGGTTTTCGTTAGCGGCGGCCCGATGAAAAAGGGCTATACCAAAAAAGGCGAGCCGATCGACCTTGCGACTGCGTTTGAGGCGGTGGGTAAATTTGAAACCAAAGAGATCAGCGCCGAGGAGCTAAAAGAGATTGAGTGCGCCGCCTGTCCGAGCGGGGGCAGCTGCTCGGGGATGTTTACGGCAAACTCGATGAATACGCTATGCGAAGCGATGGGAATCGCGCTAAAAGGCAACGGCACCGTGCCAGCACTTACGCCAGAGCGCGAGGAGCTTATCCGCAAGGCTGGACGTCGTATCTGCGAGATTGCGCTCGATGAAAAATACAAAATCCGCAACATTGTGAACGAAAAATCGATCCAAAACGCCCTAGTCGTCGACATGGCGATGGGCGGCAGCAGCAACACCGTGCTGCATATCCTAGCTATCGCGCGCGAAGCGGGGGTAAATTTACAGATCGCGGGGCTCAACGAAATCAGCCGCAAGATCGCTCACATCGCTAAAATCAGCCCGAGCTTGCCAAATATCCACATGGAGGACATCGACCGCGCGGGCGGCCTAAGCGCCGTGATAAACGAGATTTCGCGCCGCGACAACGGCCTGCTGGACTTAGGCGCGCCGACCGTCACGGGCGAGAGCCTAGGCGAGCGCGTGGGTGCTAGCATCATAAAAGACGAAGAGGTCATCCACAAGGTCGAAAACGCCTATTCGGACGTGGGCGGACTGGCGATTTTGTTTGGAAATTTAGCCGAGCAAGGCTGCGTCATAAAAACCGCGGGCATCATCGGCGAGCGTAAATTTAGCGGCAAGGCAGTTTGCTTTAATAGCCAAGACGAGGCGATAGAGGGCATCTCAAATGGCAAAGTCGGCAAAGGCGACGTGGTCGTTATCCGCTACGAAGGGCCGCGCGGAGGCCCGGGCATGCAGGAGATGCTAAGCCCAACGAGCCTAATCATGGGGCGCGGACTGGGCGCGGACGTGGCGCTAATCACGGACGGACGTTTTAGCGGTGCTACGAGAGGGCTAAGCGTCGGACATGTGAGCCCGGAGGCCGCCGAGGGCGGCATGATCGGACTGCTGCAAGACGGCGACATCATCGATATCGACGTGGATACGTATGCGATCAGCGTGCGCTTAAGCGAAGCCGAGATCTCTGAGCGCAGGGCTAAATTTAAGCCGATCGAAAAACCGCTGCCGTACCGCTGGCTGCGAATGTATCGCAAACTGGTCACAAACGCTAGCAATGGAGCGATTTTGGAGGCGTAAGACTTTATATCTAAGGATATTTTAGTCAAAACGCTAGGTTCTCTTTGGTCTAAATACAGGCAAAGCGGTGGCAACTAAAGAGAACCGCTTAAAATATTCTCGAAAAAGCAAAATCCGGCGGCAAATGCCGGCCGAAAGTTGCGGTAAAAGATCTCAATGAAAACAAAAAAGATGATTATAGATTTTATATTTTAGAGAAAAATATCGCAAATTAATCTAGCTAAATTTTAATTTTATTTAATAATATCTTAGCTACAATTCTTATTTTTTAGCGTCAAGTTTGACGACCACGTTTTAGGATACCTAGATGACTACCTCATAGATACGCGTTTAATCTCAAATTTTAGTCTCGCGGGGCGAGGAAATTAATACAAAGAAAATTTATGTTTAAAGAATTTAGAACAAAATATCTAACGAATTTCTGGAACGTCGGGCAGGCGATGATTATCCTAGCCATCGTTGCGACCGTGTATTTTGGGATTTTTGGCGGCGGATGGGCGGTGACCGGCGAGATGACGCGCTGGGGCGGCGAGTTTTTGGAGCTTTTCGGGATGGATCTTAGCGGCTACTCCTACTACAAGATCACGAATCTTGACGGCAACCCGCTCACGCGCTTTGAGGGGCTTATGCTAATAGGCATGTTTGTGGGCGCTACGATCGCGGCATTTATGGCAAATAAAGTCAAATTTCGCCTACCCGCAAGCAAAATTCGCGTTTTTCAAGCTATCGTCGGCGGAGTGCTTTCGGCATTTTGGCGCGCGTCTGGCCTTTGGCTGCAACCTGCTTGATTTTTTCACCGGACTGCCGTATTTTTCGCTGCATACGTGGCTTTTTGCGGTATTTATGGTGCTTGGCATCTACGTCGCCGTCAAGGTCGGCAAGCTGCCTATCTTTATGCCTAAAACCGAACTTAAAAACTTCGGCTCAAAAGGCAAAGGCACGACGCACGACAAAGGCCGTGCCGACCGAAATTTCGCCGTCGGCGTGATTATCGCGATTTTAGCGATTATCTGGTTTGCGTATCTTTTGATGCAGTCGCCGGCGCTCGATCTAAAAGTCAAAGCTAGCATCCTGCCGCTTGGACTGCTTTTCGGGCTGGTTTTTGGTTTTATTATCTCAAAGGGTCAAATTTGCTTTACTTCGTGCTTTCGCGACCTGTTTTTATTCGGCAGGGACGTTGCGACGAAGGGCGCTTTTTACGGCATGATAATCGCCACGCTCATCGTTTTCGTGCTGATGCTAAACGGCTACGTCGGCAAGGTTACGAATTTCTCGCCGGCGGTTGCGATCGGAGCGTTTTTGTTCGGTTTCGGCATCGTATTTGCGGGCGGCTGCGAGTGCGGCTGGACGTATAGAGCCACCGAAGGGCAGCTACACTTTATGATCGTTGGCGTCGCAAACGTCGTAGGAACCATGGTGTTAGCCCTTAGCTACGATCTCATCCCGGCATGGATCAAAGACGGCCCCAAAATCCAGCTTTTAGAGGTATTCGGTCCGCTGGGCGGCTTAGCGGTAAATTTGTGTTTATTTGTTTCGGCGCTGCTGCTGGTGTTTATCTACAAACGAAATTTCTTTGCCAAAGGAGGCTACTAAGATGCATGAAGACGATTTTGAAATAAGCTATACGCTCGATATCCTGGGCGAGGCTTGCCCCATGCCCGCCGTCGCGACGCTAGAAATCCTACCGAAAATGAAAAGCGGCGAGGTGCTAGAAGTACTTTGCGACTGCCCGCAGGCGATAAACTCGATCCCTTACGACGCGAGAAACAGGGGCTTTGAAGTGCTTAAAATCGAGCAAGACGGTCCGACGCTTAGATTTATCATCAAAAAGCCTTAGTTTAAATTTAGGCGCAGAGTAGGGTTTAGGCGCGCCCTGCTCTATTTTGCTACGGCGGGCGGGTAAGTTTGCCGATTGCAAAGTAAATTTTGCTCGCCCGGCCGCGTTTTGTTTATCTTGCGCGCTTAAATTTATGATTCGTGCGGTATTTTGCGTTGCCGTTTTCGTCATACCGAAAATTTACCCGCCGCGCGCGTATCTCGTACTTTTGCGTTTAAATTCGCAACCCGGAAAAACTCGGAGCAAATTTAAAGCGCGAAATTTGAAACCTAAAACCGACTCCGCTTTGCCAAAGCACCGAAATTTCTCAATTTATCTCGCGGCGGTTAAATTTAAACCGGTGCATTTTCGTATCTTGTTAGCGCCGAATTTAGCCGCAAATTTACTCAAATTTACTTCGCTAGCTCAAAAATCGCTTTGATATTTTCTTTCGTGTAGAGCTTGTCTTTGCGCCAGTTTACCGCGTAGTCATAGGCTAAATTTACGACTTCCTCTAGCGTCTCGCCCTCTATGCCGACGGCTTTTAGGCTAACCGGAGCTCCGATTTTGCTAAGCCACGTTTTAAATGCGGCGATGCCTTCGTCGGCTGAGTTTACGCCGAAAATTTCCCTTGCAAAACGCTCGAATGCGCCCAAATTTCGGCTCTTATACCACTTCATCCACGCAGGCATTATGACTGCTAGGCCCGCTCCGTGCGCGCAGTTTACGACCGCGCTCATGGCGTGCTCGAGCATGTGGTTGGGGTAGGAGTAGCCGTGCGTGCCGACGTATGTTAGGCCGTTTAGCGCCATCGTCGCCGCCCAGGCAAACTCGGCTCTAGCATCGTAGTTATCGGGGTCAGCTAGTAAAATTTCAGTCGTTTTCATCACGGTTTTGATGTTGGCTTCGATGTAGAGATTGATGATGTCAGGTTGCACTTTAGCCGTGAAGTATCCCTCGATGCTGTGCGCGATGATATCGGCGGCGGAGTAGACTAGGTACTCGCGGCTAACGCTTGCTTGCAGCTGCGGGTTTACGACCGAGACTAGCGGATATAGCACGTCGCCGTGGATGGCGAATTTTTGTTTTGTAGCTTCGTTTGTCACGACCGCACCCGAGTTCATCTCGCTGCCCGTCGCCGCAAGAGTTATGATGTCAAAAATTTTGAGCGCGCGGCTTGGGTTTTTACCCGTGAAAAAATCCCACACGTCGCCCTCGTGTAGTGTGCCCGCGGCGATGGCTTTGGCGCTATCTAGACAGGAGCCTCCGCCTACGCTTAGCACGCTGTCGGCGTTAAATTTCCTAGCTAGCTTGATGCCTTCGTAAACTTTGTTTAGCACTGGGTTACTAACCACGCCGCCAAGCTCTATAAACTCGATGCCGTTTTCTTTTAGGCTCGCTGCGACCGTATCGAAGAGTCCGTCTTTTTTGATGCGTTCGCTGCCGTAGATCAGTAGGGTTCTTTTAGCGTCAAATTCGCGCATATAAAGCCCGATATTTTGCTCTTTGCCTCTACCAAATTGTATTTTTGTGGGGTTGTGAAAAGTGAAGTCAAACATCTCGTTCTCCTTAAAATTTTAGCCTCATTATAGCGATAAAAGCTAAAATTTAAGTAGAACGAGATTTGCGGATCAGCGCTTATTCGCGCAAATTTCCAAAGTATTTGTCGTCGTTTTTCTCGACGTGTTTGATGTTAAAATGGACGAATTTATATCCGCCAAAAAGCGCCAAAACCCAAAGAAAAAGAAAAACTATCGCTTCTATCATTTTTATCCTTAATATGCGTGATGATCGTGCTTGATCTCGTCGGCCGTGATCTTTTTGCTATCCATCGCGCGCCAAACGACGAAAATATAGCCCAAAACAAACGGCACTAGCAGGCTCACGTATGCCATGACGTTTAGCGTGTAGTGGCTGGAGCTTGCGTTTTTGATCGTGAGTGAGCTTTGTAAATTTGAAAACGACGGATAAAACGCCGTATCCGCAAGGCCTGCTATCAAAAATAGTCCCGTAACCGTTAGCACTACGCCCACGCCGTAAGGTACTACGCCGTAGATGCTGGTCGTAAACGCGCCCTTAAATATACCAAAAAGCACGAGTCCGACGCCTATAACTATCATAGCTGCAACAAGCGGCATCTGGAGTAAATTTAGAGCGTATTTAAAGCCAACTAAGCTTACTACGCCGCTCTCGTCGTAGGCAAAGCCAGTTTTCGTAAACACCCAAGCGATGAATATCAAAAAGAACGGCAAAAATAAAATAGTATTTTTTAGCGCCGCTTTTCTGGCGTTAGCCCTTAGCTCTGCATCGTCGATGTTGTTTATAAGGTAGAGCGCTCCGCCCACACGAGCTAGGAAAAACATCGCGATGCCTAGCGGATATAGCATGATATTGCCCAGCGCTTCAAGTCCGCGAAACGGCGTCTGCCACTGTACGAAGTTGTGCTCGTTTAGTAAAAAGTCGCTGCCAGAAAAAAACGTGCTAACGGCCATGCCGATTAAAATAACGCCTAAAGAGCCGTTTATGAAAAGGAAAATTTCATAGGTTTTTTGGCCTAGGAAGTTGTCCGGTTTTTTGCGGTATTCGTAGCTCACGGCTTGGAGGATAAAGCAAAACAAAATCGCCAGCCACACCCAGTACGCGCCGCCGAAGCTCGTCGCGTAAAACAGCGGAAACGCCGCAAAGCACGCGCCGCCGAACATTACGAGCGTGGTAAAAGTAAGCTCCCATTTACGCCCGATAGAATTTATCACCATGTCCTTTTGAAGCTCGTTTTTGCAAAGTCCGAAAAGTAGCGTCTGCCCGCCCTGAACGAACATCATAAACACTAGCAAACCGCCTAGCAAGCTAACTACGCACCACCAGTAAATTTGTAAAAATTCTAAACTAAGCATGGTTTTCAAATCCTATTTTTATCTGTTTTAGCATGATTTTTATCTCGGCTATCAAAAGCGCCGTAAATAAAACGGCAAATAGCCAGAACGAAATTTTGACGTTGGTATCGGCTAAATTCGTCGCTCCCACGCCCACGGTCATGAGGTCTTGCACGACCCACGGCTGACGCCCGACTTCGGCTACTATCCAGCCCGCCTCGATCGCCACTAGCCCTAGCGGGATACTAAATACGCACGCCCACAGCAGCTTTTTGAAATTTTCGATATCGTTTGCCATCGTAAGATACGTAACGACCAAAAATAAAGCCAAAAAGTAAGTACCAAGAGCCACCATCAAGTGAAAGCTATAAAACGTAATGCCGACCGGCGGCACGGCGCTTTCCGGGGATTTTAGGTATCCGTAGCCTAGAAATTTCATATTTTGAGCTAGGGTTTGCTCGGCTTGCTCCATCGCGGCTTTATCTCCCGATTTTTTAGCGGCGTTGTAGCTAGCTAGCGCGCTAACGGCTAGCGAGCCTTTAGCCATCTTGCTTGCGACGCTCTCTATATTTTGCGCTTCGTTGCCGTAGACTAAATCCTCGATTCCCGGAGTAAAGCTATCAAATTTTCTAGTAGCCATGATTCCAAGCGCGTAAGGCACTTTTAGTTCGAGTAAAAACGCGTCCTTGCCGTCGCCATGTTTTTTAGACGGATCTAGCACGCCCATCGCGACTAGGCCGGCGTTTTGTTCGCCTTTATAAAGGCCTTCCATCGCGGCTAGTTTCATCGGCTGAGTACGAGCGACCTGATATGCGCTCTCGTCGCCGCTAAACATCAAAAATAGCGACGTCGCAAGCCCGAAGCTTGCCGCTACGACGATGGATTTTTTAGCCATGACTAGGTGGCGTCCTTTTAGGATAAACCACGCTGAAATTCCTATCACGAAAAGCGCGCTAGCGACGTAGCCGCTAGTTACGGTGTGTAAAAATTTGATGATACCTACCGGGCTAAGTGCCACCTCGAAGAAATTCTCCATTTCCATTCTAGCCGTCGCAGGGTTAAATTTCATACCCACCGGATACTGCATCCAGCCGTTTGCGATAAGAATCCAAAGCGCGCTCAAATTTGAACCGATAGCCACGAGCCAGGTCGAGATGAGGTGAAATTTCTTGCTAACCTTATCCCAGCCAAAAAACATAACGGCAAAGAATGTCGCCTCCATAAAAAATGCGAGCAAGCCCTCGATAGCTAGCGGCGCGCCGAAGATGTCGCCGACAAACCAGCTGTAGTTCGCCCAGTTGGTGCCGAACTCAAATTCCATTATGATACCGGTAGCTACGCCGATAGCGAAGTTTATACCGAAGAGTTTGAGCCAAAATTTGGTGATTTTTAGCCACTGCTCGCTGCCGGTTTTGACGTAAATACTCTCCATAATGGCGATGATAAAACTAAGTCCCAGCGTGAGCGGAACAAACAAAAAGTGGTATATGGCGGTGAGCGCAAACTGCGCGCGCGACCAATCGACCGAAGCGATTTCAGACATTTTATTCCTTTGTCAAATTTGAGATGACGAAGTCCGCTTTGGCCTCGTCGCTCTCAAATTTTGAATTTAAACTTTCATCAAAGATAAATACTTTTAAAATTCCGAACATTATAAGCAGCTTGATAGCTATCACGAACCACAGGCTCTTTCCGAGCTTCATGTTCCTAAAGCCGTCTATATACAAAGACGAGATATTTTTAATATATTTTTTAATCATAACTTAACATACTACAGAAATTTAACTTAAAATATAATTTTAAAGTTTTGATTTTATAAAATTATTTATGCTCTCAAGCGTTTATAAATTTTAAATAAGGTATAATCTCGCTAAAAATTTAAAAGGCGCGATATGCAAAAAAATCTAAATGAAACAAAGTATATTTTTATAACGGGCGGCGTGCTAAGTTCGCTAGGTAAGGGCATCGCGGCGGCTTCTATCGCCACGCTTCTTAAAAACACGGGCTTAAAAGTAAGCATGCTAAAGGCTGATCCTTACATCAACGTGGATCCCGGCACTATGAGCCCGCTCGAGCACGGCGAGGTTTTCGTCACCGACGACGGCGCGGAGACGGATCTGGATCTAGGGCACTACGAGAGATTTTTAGACGAGAGCCTAAGCCAGGATAACAACTTCACGACCGGCCGCGTTTATAGCTCCGTCATCGAAAAAGAGCGCAGAGGCGACTATCTAGGCAAAACGATCCAAGTCATCCCGCACATCGTGGGCGAGATCGTGGACCGCATCAAAAAGGCGGGCGAGGGTCGCGACATACTGATCGTTGAAATCGGCGGTACGGTAGGCGACATCGAGGGATTGCCGTTTTTGGAGGCTATCCGCGCCCTTCGCATCGAGGTCGGTCGCAAGCGCGCGATGAATATCCACCTAACTCTCGTTCCGTTTATAAAAGTCGCTGGCGAGCTAAAAACCAAACCAACCCAGCACAGCGTCGGTGAGCTGCGCCGTATCGGTATCAGCCCCGATATGATCATCTGCCGCGCCGAGCAGCCGCTAAATCGCGAGTTAAAAGATAAAATAGCCGCCAGCTGCGGCGTAGAGCGCAACTGCGTCATCGAGAGTATAGATTCAGCCAGCATCTATCAGGTGCCGCTTGCGTTTTATAACCAAGATATTTTGACCCCGATCGCCGAAATTTTAAATTTGGGCGAGCTAAAACTTGATATGCGCAACTGGGACAGCCTGGTTAAGCGCATTATCGCGCCTACGAAAGAGATCACGATAGCGTTCGTGGGTAAATACGTCGATCTAAAAGAGAGCTACAAGAGCCTAACCGAGAGCATCATCCACGCGGGCGCGAGCCTTGACGCGAGGGTAAATTTAAAGTGGATAGATAGCGAGAAAATCGAGCCCTCAAACGTCGATGAACTACTAAAAGACGTGGGCGGCGTACTAGTTGCCGGAGGATTTGGTGAGCGCGGCGTGAGCGGCAAGATCGAAGCGATCAAATACGCCCGCGAAAACGGCGTGCCGTATCTTGGCATCTGCCTAGGCATGCAGCTAGCGCTCATCGAGTTTGCTCGCAACGTGCTAAAGCTCGAGGACGCAAATTCGGTCGAATTTAAGCCCGAGTGCGTAAATCCTATCATCTATCTCATCGATAGTTTCATCGACGCGCACGGCCAGACGCAGATCCGCACGCACCAAAGCCCGGTCGGCGGGACGATGAGGCTTGGCGCGTATACATGCGACGTGAAGCCCGGCTCGCTGCTAAGTCAAATTTACGGCGGCGCTAAATGCGTCAAAGAGCGCCATCGCCACCGCTACGAGGCAAATCCGAAATACAGAGCCGAATTTGAAGCAAACGGCCTGATAGTTAGCGGCGAGAGCGACGGACTGATCGAGGCCGTCGAGCTTAGCTCGCCTTTGGCTGGCGCTAAAAACTCGCATCCATGGTTTGTTGGCGTGCAGTTTCATCCGGAGTTCACTAGCCGTCTAACGAATCCAAATCCCGTAGTTTTGGGCTTTATCAAAGCTAGCTTAGGAAACCCAAAATAATCAAATTTAGAGCCGATCGGCTCTAAATTTTCTTTTCCGTGACAAATTTATCTAGGATTACTTTTACGAATTTTTCGGTAGAGTTTTTGCCGTAGCTAAAATAAAGACTAGGCTCGATAAGCTCGACTTCGTTGATTAAAATTTTATCTTTTGCGCCGATTAGATCTATCCTTGCGTAGACGGGATTAAAGGCAAGCCTAGCTAAAACGTCTCGCGCGACGTTTAAAAAGGCTGCAGTCGGCTCTACCGAGCTAATCTTAACGCCGAAATTCGAGTTTGCCCTATAATCGTCGCTAGCGGGCGAGCGGCGTACGGCGTGAGAAAAAACGCCGCCTAAAAATATCAAGCAAATTTCGCCGCTAACGGCGATCTCTTCGATAAAAGGCTGAAGCAAAGCTCCGTTTTTATATTCGCTTAAATTTGATATCTCGTCGATTTTAGCTACGCCGTTACCGCTCTGTCCGACGAGCGGTTTTATCACGCCGCCCGGGCAAATTCGCCTTAGCTCTTCTATATTTTCATCGCCGTTTAAAAGTATGCTAGGGATCGCGGGAAGTCCTAAGGCTTCAAGTTCTAAGAGGTATTTTTTCGATAAATTCCAACGCACGATCTCGGCGCCGTTTATCATCTTCGCTCCGCTTTTTTCAAGCTCGCCCAAAAACGATAAAAATTTAGCCGCGTCTAGGCTGTAATCCCAAGTCGCAAGCGGTAAAATCAAAGAATCTTCGTCTAGCGAACCGACATCTAAATTTTGCCACGGCACTATCTCACACTGTGCGCCGCCGTCGCTAAACGCGCGGCTTAAATTTCGCAAGTCCTCGTTGCCCTTTGCATAAGCAAGGCAACTTAAGATAAAAATCCTCACGCGCTACTCTACCCCGAACGCTGACTTTGCGACTACGGCCGGTACGCCGGCATCGTCGTAAAAAATATCCACGTTTACTTTATAAAGCTCTTGTATTAGCTCTTTAGTTATAGTTTTTTTAGCTTCGCCTTTGGCTTTTATCTTTCCGTCGCTTAGTAGCAACACCTCGTCGCTAAACTGCGACGCCAGCGATAAATCGTGCAGTATCATCACGGTAGTTATACCGTGCTCGCGCGTAAATTTTCTAACGCAGTCCAAAAGCACGCATTGATGGTGCATATCAAGAGCCGAAACAGGCTCGTCCAAAAGCAAAATTTTAGGCTTTTTGATAAGCACGGAGGCAAACATCACCATCTGGCGCTGGCCGCCCGAGAGCTGCATCACGTCGCGACCGGCTAGGTGCAAAATCCCTAGTTTTTTCATTATCTCTACGGCCGAGTTTATTTGTTCGTCTTTTAGATAAAGCCCGAGACTATCCATAAGTCCTAGCAAAACGACCTCAAGAGCCGTTAAACTCGCGTCTACGTAGCTATCTTGGGGCATGTAGCCGATTTTCTTTTTCCACGAGAAATGATTTTTGAAATTTAACCTCTCATCGCCGAATTTAATCTCGCCCTCATAGCCCATCTCGCCGAAAATCGCGCTTATGAGCGTAGTTTTGCCTGCGCCGTTAGGCCCTAGTACGGAGTAAACCTTACCTTCTTCAAAGCTAGCGTTTACGGCATCTGCCGTGCAAAGCGAGCCGCGGTATATCGTTAAATTCTTAAGCTCTAGCATACGTTTTTCCTTGAAAGGATGATCCAGAAGAAAAACGGCACGCCCACAAACGCCGTGATGATACCGACCGGAAAGAGTCCGCCCGGATTTATAACCTTAGAAAGTACCGAAGCTATCGACAAAAATGCTGCGCCGACGAAGATAGTAGTGGGTAGGAAAAATCTCTGATCCTCGCCGACTAAATTTCTAGCGATATGCGGAGCGACCAGGCCGATAAAGCCTATAACGCCGACGAAGCTAATAACCGTAGCCGTCATAACCGAAACTATAAGCAAAATTTTAATCCTAAGGGCGGATAAATTTACGCCCATGCTTTTGGCTCGTTCTTCGCCCAGTTTCAAAGCCGTTAGCGCCCAAGTATTTAGCATCAGTAGCGATATGCATACGACCGTTACGACCGTAGCGACGGCCAGCGTACTCCATTTAGCTTTTTGGAGGCTACCGAACAGCCAAAATAAAATCGCCTGCGAAATCTCGGGCGCGGACAAAAACTGCACCAAAGAGAGCATAGACTGAAACAAAAACAAAAGCGCGATACCGACTAAAACCAAAGTAGCCGATCCAAATCGCCTCATCATCGAAAACAAAAACAGTATAGACGCCGCTAGCATCGTCATAATAAACGCACCGATAGGCACGGCGTAAATTTGAGGCAGTCCAAACGAACCAAACGCCATCACCAGCGATGCGCCAAACCCCGCCGCCGCGGCAAGCCCCAGCGTATAGGGGCTTGCCATCGGGTTGTTTAAAAGAGTCTGTATCTCTGCGCCGCCCGCTCCCAAAGCTGCGCCTACGACTAAAGCCATAAGCGCTACGGGAAGCCTGATATCGTAAACGATGTGGTATAAAAATTTATCCTGCTCGCCGCCTAAAATCGGCTGTAAAAGCGTATCTACGACTTCTTTTGGCGATAGCATAGCAGGCCCGGTACCGATATCAAACACCATCGAGACAAGACCCACGGCTATAAAGCTCAAGATGATGATTAAGCGTTTAAATTCGCGCTTTCTATGAGCCTTTACGACCTCTTCGGAGCTTATTTTATTCATTTTTCGTCCGCTTGGATGGCTATAGTTCCGACGGGAACGACAGGCAAGTACTTTTTATGAAAATCAACGTAGGTCTTTATCGGATCTACGTCTTTAAATAGCTGCGGATACAAAGCTTTTGCGATATATTGCACCATCGCCATATCAGCAAGCGTTCTTGATGCACCCATATATAGGCCGTATAAGCGGTTATTTTTGATAGCGGGAAGCTCCGACCAACCGACGCGTTTTTTAAATCCGTCCAGTCTTTTTAACGCTTCGGCTTTATCTATATTTATGCCCATCACCATCGCGGTAGGCTCTTTTTTTAGTTCGGTTTCGCGACCTGTTATCATTATAACGTCGGGTTTTGCGGCTATGACTTGCTCGGCGTTGATGGGCGCCCACTGCTCGACTAGATCGGCTGCGATATTATCTCCGCCGGCTAAATCTATCAGCGAACCCCACATATCTTTACCGTAGGTTATCCCCGTGTCGTCAGGACCGCCGCGGCCGAATTCTATGTAAATTTTAGGTTTAGGCAAATTTGCTTTTGCGATGCGGTCGCCCACTTCTTTTACGGTGTCTTCGTATAGTTTAGAGATCTCGTCCGCTCTTTTTTCCTCGCCTAAAATTTCGCCTAAAATTTTAGTGCTTTTTACGTGAAGCTCAATCTTCTCGCGGTTATAATCAAGCACGACTATCGGGATATTTAGATCGGCTAAAGGCTTTAAATCAGGCTCTAGCACGTTATACTGCCAAGATGCGAGTATTAGCAAATCGGGTTTTAGAGAGATAACTTTTTCTACCGAGAACGTACCGACCTCTACCTCGCCGAAGTCCGCAAGCTTATTTAGCTGCGGTAGCGCCTTGCTATATAGATCCCAACTAGCAGGCGTCCAGTCCGTCCAAACCTCTTTTGAAAAGCCCACGACTTTATCTAAAGCCTTAGTGCCGCCGACGGCTAAAAAGTCGGTATAGTAAAAGCCCAAAGCTATGCGTTTAACGGGCAAATTTACCTTTACTTCGCGACCCAAGACGTCTTTTATAACCTTAGTTTCGGCCGCCGCTTGGGTCGCCGAAAATACCGCAAAAAGCACCAACAGCGCTTTTAAAAAAGTTCTTTTCATATCGTTCCTTTTTATTGAAATGAGAGCGCAATAATACAAAAATGCATCTTAACCTAGGTTTAAATATAATAATTAATATCATTTTAAATATAATTTCGACTTGTTTAAAATTATAAGA
>NZ_AOTD01000224.1 GCF_000344295.2 Campylobacter showae CC57C
CCCGCCACGCCCGCGTCACTAAATTTGCGCACGTCGTTGCCTAGAAATCTCGCCGTCTCGTACGCCTCCTCCACGACCGCGCCGTCGGCGGTGCCGGCCGAGACTATCGCGATGTAGTTTTGCGTGAGCGCGGGCTCTTTAAATTTGACGCTGACGACGCGGCCGCGAGCGTTAAACTCCGCCTGCGGCAGTGCCTCGCGCACTAGCCCAAAAACCCGCTCGTTCGTGCGCGTTATCAGGATATTTTGCCCTCTCGCGCCGATCGCTTCTGCGATACGTAAAATTTCATCATCCGTCTTGCCCTCGCCGTAGATCACCTCGCCCGCGCCGTTTCGTAGTGCGCGCTGAGTGTCGATTTTGGCGCAGCCCACGTCCTCGTAGGGGTAGTTTTTCAGGTATTTTAGTGCCTCTTGCTCGTTCACTCGGCCGCTTTTTATCCCCGCAAAAAGCTCTAAAATTTCATCCTCTCTCATGCAAAACATCCTCTCTAAGCCCCTTTAGATCGAGCGTCACATCCGCAGCGCCGAGCATCACGAGCTGCCTAACGACGCTTTTAAATTTCACGTCGTTTAGGAAGTCTCGCATGCTAGAAAAGGGCATTTGCAGCTTTATATTTTTGCGGTCGCACCGCGCGCGGACGTTTGCGTAACCGCTTACGATGAGTAGATTTTCCGCGGCTTCTATCAAATTTAGCTCGCTCTCATCGATCTCGCGCCCGTGCGGCAGGCGCGTTAGCAAGCACGCGTAGCCGGGCTTTTCGGCGGTTGGCAAGCCCAGCTCGCGAGATAGCTCGCGGATCTCGGATTTGGTTAAATTTATCAGCGGCGAGAGTACGCCTAGCTCCTCTTTTGCTTTGAGCCCGGGGCGGTGTTCGCCCAGATCGTCGCGGTTCGTGCCGTCTGCGACGCGGCTAAAGCCAAGCTCACGGGCGCGCTCGATCAGGCGCGAAAACACCGCCTTTTTGCACAGATAGCAGCGATTTTCGGGGTTATCTTTGATCTCCTCCGCGACGCCTAGCTCTAAAATTTCGTGCCTGATGCCGTAGATGCGGGCAAATTCCACGGCTTCGGCGATCTCGCGCGAGGACATATAGGGCGATCTGATTGTTATGCCGATCGCGCGCTCGCCCAGAGCGTCGTGCGCTGCGCGCAGCAACAGCGAGCTGTCCGCGCCGCCGCTAAATGCGACTGCTAGTTCGCCCAGCCCGCGCAGATCAGCCTTTAGTTTTTCTAGTTTCGTCATAGATCTTCACCGCCTCTTTTCGCACCCGCTCGATCGTCGTGCCGTGCGCGAGCGCCGCGGCCTTGCACTCGTCAAATTCTGGTTTTGCTTTTTGCATTTGGCCGTTGCCAGAAATTTTAAGCCTTATTTTGCCGTATTTAGTCTCTACTTCGCAAAACTCGCGCGCAAGCTCGGTTTTCCTCACGGCGCACTCTCTAACTCCGATCGCCGTCGTGTGCGCGAAAATAAGCCCTTTTATCCGTGCGGCGTCCTTCTTGCGGCACAGCGCGTTTAGCTCAAAACCCGCGCGTCCTTTTTTCATAAAAATAGACCTGCTAAACACGTCCAGCGCGCCGCTATCTCGCAAAATATCGCAGGCAAGCGCGAAGCTCTCGGCGTCCATATCGTCGATGTTGGTGGAGATTAAAATCTGCTCGCAAACCTCGCCGTAGCCGCTTTTCGCGCTTAAATTCGGCTCGCCGCTCGCGCCTAAATCCTCGCTCGTTTCGCAAAGCATTACGCGAAGCACGTTTGCAAAACCAGCGGCGTCCTTACCGCCCGCGCCGTAGCCGATCTTTTCTATTTTAAAGCTCGCGCTGTCTGCAAATTCGTCCGCGCAAGCCTTTAAAATCGCCGCTCCCGTGGGCGTAGTCATCTCGAAATTTGCGCGCCCGAGGCCTACAGGCACGCCTTTTAAAATTTCGCAAACGGCGGGTGCCGGCACGCTAAGCGCGCCGTGATCGCAGATCGCTACGCCGCCGCCAAGCTCGATTTTGGAGCTTAGCACGCGTGAGACGCCTAAATTTTCAAAAAGATATTCAAAACAGATCGCCGCGCCCGCTATATCGACGATAGAGTCTATCGCGCCAAGCTCGTGGAAATGCACCCGATCTATCTGCGTGCCGTGGACTTTGGCCTCGGCCTCGGCAACTGTGCGAAATATCGCGCCCGCTCTTTGTTTGCAGCTCTGGCTTAAATTTGAACTCTCTAAAATTTGCCTAATATCGGCGTAGCTTCGGGCGTGGGGCTGCGATTTTAGAGGCACGACGTCGATTTTTGTCGCGGCGATGCCGTTTTTTAGCACGTTTTTACGTTCCAAGCGAAATTCGCCGTCTAAATTTAACTTCTCAAGCTCGGCGCAAAGATAGTCAAAATCCACTCCGAGCCCCACCAGCGCGCCTAAATTCATATCGCCGCTAATGCCGCAGCTCGCGTCGTAATATAAAATTTTAGCCAAACTTACGCCTTAGGCACCGTCATCGAGCCAAACGGCAGGATGATGATTTTAGCGTCCGCACCCTTTTGCGTAAGCGCGTCGTCCACGGCCCTTTGGATGTCGTGGTATGGCTTTAGATGCACGGCGCGCATCTCCTCGTCGCTTAGATCACTCACCGCCCAAGTCTGCGCCCAGAGCGAGATTTCAGCCATCTTAGCGGCCTTGTGATAGCCGAGCTTAAAGCCCGCGCTGATCTTTTCTAGCACCTTTTTAGGCGTATCCGCGGAAGCCGTCAGATCAAAAAACGGCTTTGGTCCGATGCCGGTGCGGCACTTTGCGACCATGATTAAAATTCCGTCCTGCGCGAGTGCTAGTTTGCCGTTGTCTAGAGCTTTTTGCGCCTGATAGAGATCAACATCCATCGGATATGGCGCGACCGAGATCACGATCTCGGCCTTGCGCGGGATATTTACGCAAAAGACCTCGTCTGCCTTTTTCACGCAGTCGTAAAAGCTGTCGTTTAGGTGTCCGGCGCTCGCGTAATACACGCCGTGCTCGCTATCAAGCACCGTCTGGATCGAAAAAACGTCGATGTGCGCGAGCACCTTCATCGCGTCGATCATATCCTCGTGCACGGGGTTGCCCTCTAGGCGCAGTGCCTGCGCGTCGGAGCTTAGGGCGAGCTTGTGGTTTTGCGTGATGCTCTCATACGACGCGGTGCCAGGCAAAAAGGCCTTTCTGCCGCCGGTGTAACCCGCAAAATAGTGCGGTTCGACCGAGCCTATGACGATCACTTTTTTAGCTTCGGCTACGATTTTGTTTAGATACATCTGCGTACCGTTTTTGGACTCGCCTAAAAATACCATCTCATCGTGCTTGGAGTCGTGATCGTGAACTTCGTTTTTGGCGCTGATTTCAGCATAAATTTCTTTGCCGAAGATCATCTCGTACTCATCGAGCGTACCCTCTCTATGGCAGCCCGTGGCGATGATAAAAATTTTATTTTTTTCGCGAATTTTTGGGTAAATTTGCTTTAAAACTTTTGCTGTCGGCGTAGGTCTCGTGCCGTCGTTTACGATGACGACGATCTTTTCATCGCCCGCGATAAACTCGTCGAAACTTTTTTGATTTATCGGATTTGCCAGAGCCTTTGCGATGAGCGCCGTTTCGTCAAATTTAGCCACGGGGTTTGGATCGAAAACGCCGAGCAAATTTTTCTCGTTTATCTCTAGATTTAGATGATCGTCTTTGCCGTATGCGATAGGGATTTGCATATTTCCTCCTTAAGCAGATTTATTAATTTTTTGTCTTGGGATTATATATCAAATTTTCTTTTAAATGCATTTAGATCGATTAAATTTGACTAGCGGCCGCGTCAAATTTGGTTAAATATATGATTAATACTTACAAATGTATTTTTAATTTTTTTATTAGTATTTAATTTTAATATTTATATAATCGCGGCGTAATTTCCAAAAAGGAGAACAAATGGAATTCCTAACCAGTTTGAGTGAAAGCACTCAGTTCACTCTCCAACTAATCGTAGTGCTCGGATGTTTATTCTACGGCGCTAAAAA
>NZ_AOTD01000225.1 GCF_000344295.2 Campylobacter showae CC57C
AAAGACGAAAAAAGCGTAAATTTTAGCTCCGCTCAAGGCGAGCTGGACTTTGAATGCGGAGACAAGCTACAAAATGAAAATGGCAAATTTGCTGATAGCGCGCAAGATTTGGGCGATAATGTTATAAAAATTGACGCTTTGGATAACTGTGCTCTTGATGACGCAAACGGGCAAATTTGCAAATTTGACGGCAGCGAGAAAAACGAGCGGCAAGACGCTCAAATTTTAGGCAAATTTGAGGGGGCTAAATTTCAAAACAAAAATAAATTTGATAAAAGTGGCGCTCAAAAAGACGAAATTTATCAAATTTGGCAAGATTTGCAAAAATACGCCGCCATCCACGATGACTCCGATCTTGCCGCAGCGACGAGTTCGGGCTCGTTTGGTATAGACGCTACTATCGTCGCGCCCTGCTCTATCAACACACTAGCTAAAATCCACGCGGGCTTTGCCGACACGCTGATAACTCGCGCCGCCGCAGTCGCGCTAAAGGAGCGAAAGAGGCTTGTTTTGGGCGTTAGAGAGATGCCGTTTTCTACGCTAGCACTCGAGCACGCGGCCAAGCTTTCCACTCTTGGCGCCGTTATCGCGCCGCCGGTTTTGGGATATTATTCGGGTCAAAATAGCCTTGAGGATATGGAAAATTTCATCATCGGCAAGTGGCTTGACCTGCTTGGACTCGAGCATCAAATTTACAAAAGATGGGGCTAAAAACAGCTGCGCCAGTCGCAAGATAAAGTCCTGTTTTAGGCATAAAATAGTAAAATCATCCTTTAAAATTTAAAGGCGAAAAATGAAAGCTTGTATCTATCCCGGCACCTTTGACCCCGTCACGAACGGTCATCTGGACGTCATCAAGCGCGCGGCTAAAATTTTCGATAAAGTCATCGTTGCGGTTGCTGCTAGCGAGAGCAAACAGCCCTATTTTAGCTTGGCTAGACGCGTAGAGATGGCAAAAATCTCAACGGCAGACCTAAAAAACGTCGAGGTCGTCGGTTTTGATAACCTGCTCGTTGATTTTGCTAAAAATTGCGGCGTAAACGTCGTGATCCGCGGGCTTCGAGCGGTCAGCGACTTTGAGTACGAGCTGCAAATCGGCTATGCAAACGCCGTGCTTTGGGACGAGCTAGAGACTGTTTATCTGATGCCGAGCCTGCAAAACGCCTTTATCTCAAGCTCGATAGTGCGCTCCGTTCTTAGTCACGATGGCGACGTTAGCAAGCTGGTTCCGGGCGAAATTTTAGAAACTTTGAAAGGCTAAATTTGTATATTTTATTCGAAGGTATCGACGGCGCGGGCAAAAGCACGCAAATAGCGCGGCTGGCGGCGGCTTACCCGCAAGCAATCGTGACCAAAGAGCCAGGTGGCACGAAGCTTGGCGAAAATTTGCGCGAGATTTTACTAAAGGAAAACGATCTAGATAAAAGGGCCGAAATTTTGCTATTTTTGGCCGACAGAGCTGAGCATTTTAGCAAAATAATAAAGCCAAATTTAGATAAAATGATTTTGAGCGACAGGGGCTTTGTCTCGGGCATGGCCTACGCGCTGGCGGGCGGGAATTTTAGCTTTGAAGAGCTTTTAAATTTAAACAAATTCGCCCTGCAAGGAAATTTCCCGCAAAAAATAGTATTTTTTAAAGCGGACGAAAGCACGCTAAGATCGCGCCTAGGCTCGCGCGCGCAGATGGACGGCATAGAGGCTCGCGGATTTGGTTATCTGCTAAAAGTTCAGGATGCGATGGGGGAAATTTTACAAAAACTAGGCGTCCGCTACGTCACGATCGACGCCGCCTGGGACGAAGAAAAAATAACGAATTTGATAAAGGAGTTTATAAATGATTAGCGCATTAAGGGGGATGAAGGACGTTTTGCCGCCCCAGTCGGGACTTTACGAGAGGATAATCAAAATCTGCGAAGAGGTCGCGAAAAACTACGGATACGAGTTCGTGCTGGCTCCGCACCTGGAGCAAACGGCGCTTTTTCGCCGCAGCGTCGGAGAGAGCAGCGACATCGTGGGCAAGGAGATGTATCAGTTTGAGGACAAGGGCGGCAACGACGTTTGCCTGCGCCCTGAGGGTACGGCCGGAGTCGTACGCGCCTTTATCGAGGCTAAATTTGACCGCGCGGGCGGCGTGAGACGGTACTTTTATCACGGTTCGATGTTTCGCTACGAGCGCCCGCAAAAAGGACGTTT
Source organism: Campylobacter showae CC57C (assembly GCF_000344295.2). Taxonomy (GTDB): domain Bacteria; phylum Campylobacterota; class Campylobacteria; order Campylobacterales; family Campylobacteraceae; genus Campylobacter_A; species Campylobacter_A showae_B. Next base: position 2,194 of record NZ_AOTD01000225.1, read on the forward strand.
ACGCGAGTTTCATCAGTTTGGCTGCGAGTGCTTCAATGAACCTAGCGTTTATGAGGACGCGAGCGTTATCTTGATGATAAACGAGATTTTCTCGCGCCTGGGTATCAAAACCAAGCTACTTATAAATTCGCTCGGAGACGCCGCTAGCATGGGTGCGTATCGCGAAAAGTTAGTTAAATTTTTAGACGCGCACGAGGGTCAAATTTGCGAGGACTGCAAACGCAGAAAGCTCACAAATCCTATCCGCGTGCTAGACTGCAAGGTAGAAAGCTGTCAGAAAATCTACGCAAACGCGCCACTCATAATCGGTAGCCTGAACGACGAATGCGCGGGCGAGTTTAAAAAGCTGCAAGAAATTTTAAGTGGCAATGGCGTGGAGTTTGAGATAGATCCAAAACTCGTGCGCGGGCTTGATTACTACTGTAAAACGGCGTTTGAGTTCGTTTCAAACGAGATCGGCGCACAAAGCGCGGTAGCGGGCGGCGGACGCTACGACAGACTAGTCGAGTACCTAGGCGGCAAGGCTAGCTACGGCGTGGGCTTTGCGATGGGTATCGAGCGCATAATGGAAATCCTGGGCAGCCGCGAGAGTGAGAGTAAAAGAAACGGCGTATATATCGGCGCGATGGACTCCGAGGGCGTGGATGCGGTCTATAAAATAGCGATAAATTTAAGAAAAAGCCTCCCGGTTCTCGTGAGCTACGAGCCTAAAAAACTACAAAAGCATCTAAACGCGGCCGATAACGTTAACGCTAGGATTTGCCTTTGCGTCGGAGAGGACGAGCTAAAATCGGGCAAAATTTGGCTAAAAGATCTGAGTGAAAAGGCTGAAAAAACGATTGATTTGGCGGATCTGGAGAGTGAGCTTAAAAGGATTTTAAATGTATGATTACGGTTTAAATTTATGGGGAAATAATAACTTCATCGTCGAAAACGGTAAATTTTGCGTAAATACCGGCTCAAAACCCGCCATCATCGACATCGTAAAAAGCATCAGGAGCGAAGGCTACCGAGGCCCGCTATTGCTGCGTTTCCCTCACCTCATACACAAGCAGATTTCGCAAATTTACAAAAGCTTTGAGAGCGCGAAAAACGAATTCGGCTACAAAGGCAGCTTTAACGCCGTCTATCCGCTAAAAGTAAATCAGTATCCGGGTTTTGTAAAAAACCTAGTCCGTCACGGCCAAAAATACGGCTACGGGCTGGAGGCGGGCTCAAAGGCCGAGCTGCTGCTGGTGATGGCGTATAATAATGAAGGCGCGCCGATCACCGTAAACGGCTTTAAGGATAAAGAGATGATAAACATCGGTTTTATCGCGGCTGAAATGGGGCACAACATCACGCTAACGATCGAGGGACTAAACGAGCTTGAGGCTATCATCGCCATCGCAAAAGAGCGTTTCACGCCAAAGCCAAACATCGGCCTGCGCATCAGACTGCACAGCAGCGGATCTGGTATCTGGGCTAAAAGCGGCGGCATAAACTCAAAATTTGGCCTAACGGCGACCGAGCTAATCGAAGCGGTAAATTTGCTAAAAGAGGCAAATTTGCTCGATCGATTTAATATGATCCACTTTCACATCGGTTCGCAAATCACCGAAATCCACCCGCTAAAAAAAGCTCTAATCGAAGCAGGAAACATCTACGCCGAGCTGCGAAAAATGGGCGCAAAAAACCTAAAAGCCATAAATTTAGGCGGCGGTCTAGCCATAGAGTACTCGCAGTTTAAGGAAAACTCGAGCCGAAACTACACGCTTAGCGAATACGCCAACGACGTGGTCTATCTGCTAAAGACGATGGCAACGCAGCGAAACGAAGTGGAGCCAGATATCTTTATCGAGAGCGGCCGCTTCGTCTCGGCTTCTCATGCCGTGCTAGTAGCGCCCGTTTTGGAGCTCTTTAGCCAGGACTACACCGAGGAAAAGCTCGTGCTAAAAAAGAAAAATCCTCAGCTAATCACCGAGCTAAACGACCTGCTAAGCACGATAAAGCCGTCAAATGCGATAGAGTATCTGCACGATAGCATCGATCATATGGAGAGTATACTCACGCTGTTTGACCTAGGCTACGTAGATCTGCAAGACCGCTCGAACGCTGAAATTTTAACCCACCTAATCATCAAAAAAGCAGCTAAGATCCTAGGCACCAAGCAGCACAATGCCGAGCTTTTAAAGCTGCAAGAGGAGGCGCAGGAGCGCTATCTCGTAAACTTCTCCCTCTTTCAGTCGTTGCCTGATTTTTGGGGCTTAAAGCAAAATTTCCCTATCATGCCGCTTGACCGCCTGGACGTGCGCCCTACCCGCTCGGCGTCGCTGTGGGACATCACCTGCGATAGCGACGGCGAGATAGGCTTTGACGACGAGGAAAATCCTCTGTTTTTGCACGACGTAGACGTGGAAAAAGAGGAGTACTTTTTAGGATTTTTCCTAGTCGGAGCGTATCAGGAGGTGCTGGGTATGAAACACAACCTCTTTACCCACCCGACCGAAGCCACTATCGAGATAGACGCAGAGGGATTTAAGGTTTCGCACCTGCTAGAAAGCCAGTCTATCCTTGATATCATGGAAGATCTGGACTATGACATCTACGAGATACAGGATATCCTAAACGAGCGCATCGAAAAGTCAAAACTCGTAACCGACTCGCAGCGCAAGCAAATTTTAGGCGAAATGTATTTGTTTTTAAACGATAACGGCTATCTAAAAACTATATCTTAAATTTACAAAAAGGAGTAAAAATGCTATCAAAAAGAGTTCAGGTGCTAGGCGAGAGCCTAACCATCGAAATCAGCACCAAGGCAAAAGAGATGAAAACCCGCGGCGAGGACGTAATCAGTTTTGGCGCGGGCGAACCGGACTTTGACACGCCCGAGATCATCAAAAACGAGGTAAAATCCGCTCTAGATAGGGGCTGCGGCAAATACACAGCCGTAGCGGGTACGCCCGAAGTGAGAGAAGCGGTCGCCGCAAAGCTAAAGCGCGACAACGGGCTAAACTACGCGCCAAATCAAATCATAACCAACGTCGGCGCTAAGCACTCGCTTTTTAACGTATTTCAGGCGCTAATCGACGAGGGCGACGAGGTCATCGTGCCAAGCCCGTACTGGGTGAGCTATCCGGAGATGGTCAAATTTAGCGGCGGCAATCCAGTTTTTATCGAAACTAGCGAAAAGACCGGCTTTAAAATCACTCCTGAGCAGCTAAAGGCGGCAATCACTCCTAGAACTAAAATTTTAGTATTAAACAGCCCTTGCAACCCAACAGGCGCTATATATAGCCGCAAAGAACTCGAAGCGCTAGGCGAAGTGCTAAAAGGCACGAAAATCATCGTAGCTAGCGACGAAATGTATGAAAAGCTAAACTACGAAGGCGAATTCGTCGCGACTGCGGCGGTGAGCGAGGATATGTTTAACCGCACGATCACGATAAACGGCCTAAGCAAGTGCGGCGCGATGCCTGGCTGGAGATTTGGCTATATGGCTAGCCCGTTTAAGGAGCTAAACGCCGCGGTAAACAAGCTACAAAGCCAAAGCACGAGCAACATAAACTCCCTAACGCAAGCCGGCGCCATCCCTGCGCTGCTGGGCAAGGCCGACGAGGACATCGCGTATATGAAGGGCGAGTTTAAAAAGCGCCGCGACCTAGGCGTCGAAATGATAAACACTATACCGGGACTTAGCGTGCTTAAGCCTGACGGCGCGTTTTATCTTTTCATAAACTGCTCTGAGGTCGAGCCTGATAGTATGAAATTTTGCAAAGAGCTGCTAGAAAAGGCCAAGGTTGCCGTGGTGCCTGGCGTGGGATTTGGTATGGATGGATACTTTAGGCTTTCTTTTGCGACCGATTTAGAGAGTATCAAAAAAGGTATCGCAAGGATCGGCGAATTCGTAAAAAGCTATAAAAAATAGCGTAAATTCGGCTTAAATTTGACGCGGCTTAAATTTGCGGCGTCAAATTTATGCTGTGTTAATGGATTAAAATTGTTTTTTTGCAAACAAATTCATAGTAGACCTTTTGCAAATAGGTACATATCCAAAATTTTTGCTTTTGTATATTGCAACTTTGAATCTTTTTCGCTACCGAATTCCTTTGTATAGATACTAACCGTATCAAAATCGACCTTGTTTGCATTGTAGAATTTGTTTAAAAATTCTAAGGACTCCTTGTATTTTTTGTTAAAATTCTTAGTTGTGTTAAGGGTATTAATATTAAACTTATCTCCATTGTATATGTTTTTTATACTTTGAGATACATATCTGTCGTATGCGGGGACTATTCCTAGTGTGCCTAGCATTATTTTACTAACTAGCACAAGGTGATTGTTATCAGCTTTAGGCGGCATAATACAATCCTTTATACCATTATAAATATCAACAATTCTATCTAAATTATTTCCGTAGTTCTCTATGTCTATATCCCAATCTTTTTCGTCTAGGTTATTTATAAATTCAATAACTTTTTTATAGTGCGCAAGATTAGTTTGAAGTAAAAATGAACTACCGCGGAGCATACCCCAGCTAGCTAGGTAATAGCCCAACTGTAAACAATCTTTTTCTAAATCAATGCCAGAATTTTGCTTTTTAAAAAAATAGTTGTAGCAAAAATCAAATGAATAGTATCGGTGATATATGCTAGTTTTATTTTTTTCAAATTTACCTATTTGAATTTCTATATCGTTTTGTTTCATGTCTGCAACTTTCTTGTGTTGATTTTTTTCTAAATACTCAAATTTCTGCTCAACGTTCATCATTACTTAGCAGTCACAGTATCCGCCCTGCTCTTTAAGCCACGCGAGCACGCTCAAAACATCTTTTACGCCCAAATTTGAGAGGATTTGCTCGGTGAGTTTTAGGCTGTGATCGCAGCCGTTCGCGTGAAGCTCGGTATCTAAAATCTCAAAAAGCTGTATAAATTTATCCCCTAGCATAGGCAAATTTTGCTTAAATTCGGCCAGTTCTTTTTCTTTTATAGCTTTTAAAATTTCTTTTCTTTTGCTTTTTTCTGTGGATTTTGCGTTCAAATTTATGCCTTTGATAGTCAAATTTGACGGCGATTATGAAAAGCCGTCAAATTTTTAGTTCTTTTTAAAAAACCTAGCGATCTTAGCTTGTAGTTTGAAAAAATCGGCTAATTCCATTATCGGATATGCACCCGCGTATTTTTTACCGCCGGCGATATCTTTTGACACGCCGCCGCGCGCCGCTATCTGGGCAAAGTCGCCGACTTTTAAATGCCCCGCAGAGCCGCTTTGTCCGCCCATCACGACGTTGCGGCCTAGCTTTGTGGAGCCTGCGAGCCCTACCTGAGAGACCAGTATCGAGCCGTAGCCTATCTCGCAGTTGTGGCCGATTTGCACGAGGTTATCGATCTTGGCGTATGCTTTTACGACCGTGCTTTCAAACACGCCGCGGTCTATCGTCGTGCATGCGCCGATCTCAACGAAATCCTCTAAAACGACGTTGCCGTTGTGGTAAATTTTCACGTGCTCGCCCGTTTTCGTGTGCGCGTAGCCAAAGCCGTCGCTACCGATGACGGCGTTTGCGTTGATGCGGCAACCGTTGCCGATAACGGTGTCGTTATAGATGACGACGTTTGGGTGGATGACGCAGTTTGCGCCGATTTTTACGTTATCGCCGACGTAAGCGCCCGCCATCACGAGCGTATTATCGCCGATCACGGCGCCTGAGCCCACGTAGACGTTTGACATTATCTTTGCGCTTGGCGAAATTTGAGCCGGCTGCGGCTGGGATGCTAGAAGCTCTCTGGCAAAATATTCGCTCAAAATAGCAAAGGCAAGGTGCGGGTTTTCTACCACTACCGCCCTACTTTGCGCACCGACGAGCTCTTTTAAATTTGACGCGACTAAAATTGCGCCCGCCTTTGAGCCCTCGATAAATTTAGCGTTTTTCTCGCTATCGCAGTAGCCTAGCTCGCTAGATCCTGCGTTTGAGAGCGAATTTAGAGCCGTGATCTCTAGCTCCTCGCCGCTAAATTCCAGTCCTAAAATTTTATAAATTTCGCTTAGTTTCATCATAGATCCATTAGCACAGAGCCGCCGCGCACGACGTCTGTGGGGTTAAATTTTTTGATAGCTTTAAGGAAATTTTCTATCCTGCTCGCGTCGTCGCTAACCATGACGACGATGTAGTTTTCGTTGGTGTTGGCTACAATGCCGTTGTAGGCCTTTAGTATCGCGTCTAGTCCGCCGAAATTTTCGCTAAGCGGGATTTTTACCAGCGCCATCTCTTTTTCGACGAATTCGCCGCTTTCGATGACTTTGTAGGTCGGTATTAGCTTGTGTAGCTGCTTTACGATCTGCTCGAGCACGCGCTCGTCGCCGCTAGTGACGATGCTGATACGAGAAAGCTCGGTGCCTGGAATCGGTGCTACCGTGAGCGTGTCGATGTTGTATCCGCGCCCCGCAAAAAGCCCGGAAATGCGCGATAAAACGCCGTGCTCGTTTAGCACGATGACTGAAATCACTCTTCTTATGCTCATTTTTATTCCTTGCTTTTTAAGATCATGTTGTATATCGCCGCGCCCGCAGGAACCATCGGCAGTACGTCCTCAAATCTATCCACGCGCACGTCTAGCACCGCCGTTTTGCCGCAGGCCATCGCCTCTTTTAGCGCGGAGCGAAACTCGTCTTTCGTGTGGCATACGAAGCCCGCTCCGCCAAAGCCCTCTGCGATCTTTGCAAAATCAGGCTGCAAGCTAAGGTCGGTCGAGGAGTAGCGTTCGCCGTAGAAAAATGTCTGCCACTGGCGTACCATGCCTAGGAAATTGTTATTTAAGATGATATTTATGACGGGCTTGCCGATCTCGGTGGCAGTCATCAGCTCTTGGATATTCATGAGGATCGAGCCGTCGCCGGTGAAATTTACGACGGTGCTTTCTGGCATCGCGTTTTTTGCCCCGATAGCTGCGGGCAGGCCAAAGCCCATAGTTCCCTGGCCTCCGCTAGTTATCAGTTGGCGCGGCCTATCAAACGGATAAAACTGCGCGACCCACATCTGGTGCTGGCCGACGTCGGTGGCGATCACCGCGTCTTTGCCAGATTCTTTTAAAATTTTAGCCGTTTCGCGCACGACCCACTGCGGTTTTATGATCTCGTCGCTATCTTTGTAATCCAGCGGATTTAGCGCGTCGTACCTAGCTAAGATCTCGCGCCACGCGGTCAAATTTTGCTCATTTACGGTTACTTTTTCCAGCATCTCTTCTAGGACGCAGTTTAGATCGCCTACGATCGGGAAGTGCGCGTTTACGATCTTTGAGATCGAGCTAGGGTCGATATCGACGTGGATGATTTTGGCGTGTTTGGCAAATTCGCTTAGCTTTCCCGTTACGCGGTCGTCAAACCGCACGCCAAGCGCGATGATGAGATCGGTCTCGCTCATCGCCATATTTGCCGCGTAACTACCGTGCATGCCGACCATCGAGAGTAGATTTTTGTCCTCATGCGCTAGGACGCCAAGCCCCATCAGCGTCTCGACCGCGGGAATGCCCGTTTTCGCGCTAAATTTACGCACGAGCTCGCTAGCGTTCGCCGCTACGACTCCGCCTCCTAGATAGAGTAGCGGGCGTTTGGCCTCGGCGATGACTTCGAGCGCCTTTTTGATCTGTTTTGCGTTGCCTTTGTAGGTCGGTTTGTACGTCGGCATCTTTATCTCGGTTGGGTAATCAAAATCCCCCACGGACGCGGTTATATCCTTTGGGATATCGACGTGAACGGGCCCCGGGCGTCCAGATCGAGCGATGTAAAAGGCCTCTTTTAGGATGCGCGGTAGCTCCTCGATACTGCGCACTAGGTAGTTGTGCTTCACGCACGGGCGCGAGATGCCCACGGCGTCGATCTCCTGAAAGGCGTCCGTGCCGATAAGCGAGGTCGGAACCTGGCCGCTGATTAATATAAGCGGAATGCTATCTGAGTATGCGGTAGCTAGGCCCGTGACCGCGTTTGTAAAGCCGGGGCCACTGGTGACAAACGCTACCCCAACCTTGCCGCTAGCACGTGCGTAGCCGTCTGCTGCGTGCACGGCAGCTTGCTCGTGACGCGTCAAAACGTGCTTGAAATAACTCTGCTTATACGTCTCGTCATAGATGTTTAGCGCCGCGCCGCCCGGATAACCGAAAACCGTGTCTACGCCCTCCTCGCGCAAGGCTTCCATCACCATGCGCGAGCCAGAAATGCCTTTTATCATCTGTATCGCCTTTTGATAAATTTGACCCCGATTATACAGCTTTAAGGTTTAAAAACGCGTAAAATCGGGCGTAGAATTTGGGCCGTGCTTTGAAAGGGCTTAAATTTGAGTAAATTTGCGAGCTAAATTTAGAAAGAGTAAAATTTGGATAAGCTATTAAATTTGACGCAACGAGACCTGCACCTTTAAGATGTCAAATTTGATTTAGTTAAATTTGGCGTTATAAATTAGATTTTTTTGCATAAATCAATCTTTCTTGTTAAGGGGGAAGGGGCTTG
>NZ_AOTD01000226.1 GCF_000344295.2 Campylobacter showae CC57C
GATAGGATTTGCCCAGCAAGAAGAAGCCGCGCAAATTTGCAAGGAGGGCAATCTCATAATCCCTTGCAACTTCACTCACGCTGCTATCATCGGCGAGACTGGCTGCGGCAAGACCACCTCGATGATATATCCAAATTTACTCGATAGGATGCAGCGAGGACACGGAATATTCGTGTTTGACTACAAAGGTTGCGAAGGGGATGCGGTTAAGGCACTAGCTAAAAGAGCTGGCAGGCTAAAAGATGTCGTTGTTGTCGGGACATTTCTTGGCGAGAAGATAAATTTAGTACAAGATATCTCTGCTAGGGATTTTAAAAATGCCGCTAGCGCTCGCATGCAATCTCGCAACGATAGCCTTTGGCAAGAGTACGGCGCAAATTTGACCTTAACCATATTTAATTTTCTAAAAACCCTGAGCGAATTTGTAGACGTCGCTAAGAAGTATAATGTAAGAGGCTTTGATGCTGCTATCAAACTTAGCAGCACATATCCGTTCAACATCCATACGATAAGAAATTTGACACAAGAGCTTTTAAAATTTAACGAGTTTTTAGCAAGCATTAAGCGTTATTTGAGTCCAAACCCGTATTTGGTTAATGGCGAGAAAAAGGAGGTTCGCTTGAGGTTTAGAGATCTACTAACGGCTAGGCAAAATCTGATCGATATTATGAGTAGATTTGACGTTACTAATGCAAAAGATAACGAGAAGATAGCAAACGACTTTAGGAACCTTTCTATTATGACTACAGTAATCAACGAGCTAGCTGATGACGAGACGATGAATGCGGATAAAACAGTATCTCGCAGTATCTAAACGAAGGCAAGATCGTCGTATTTAATGCACTAAACTCAAGCAGTCAGACTTTAGCCATGCTTTTAGATAGTTTTATCCCTAGCTTTATCGCAAGAGCAGGTAGGGAAAACGTAATACCTATTAGTTTATTTTTGGATGAAGCCGCCAAAATAGCTAGTGAAAATTCAAATTTCCACGAGGAAATTTTGCGTCAGAGCAAGGTTGAGCTTATTCTTGCGTTTCAGAACGAATATACTTTAAAAAAAGGGCTAGGGTACGAGAAATACGAAGCTTTGATGGGAAATATGGTGGATATTTATCTGATGAAAAACAAAAGCTTGTTTACCATTGGTGCAGATGCGGTAAACTGCTCCAGGCTAAAGCCTTTTGAGTGTTTACACGACGGCGAAAAGGTTTTACTAAATCATATATTTATTAATGATCTTGAAAAACGAGAGGCGGCGTACGAGTTTGAATGTATAAATAAGCTACAAGAAAAAATGCTAGAAAAAAAGGCCAAGGGATGCGTGATGAAATTTAACGAATGGCATTTTAGAAACGGGCAAATAACTCTCGTGGACGTAAAGAGCGGAAAGGAGAAGATTGGTGAGCTAAAAGATAGTGTGCTTGGAATTTAACTGGCACATAGAGTTTGTTTAAATTTATCCTCACCCCGAGAGCTGCTTTATATCTAGTATGTATGTTTCCTTGCCATTTCGGGGGAGGGCTAGCCTGTGTGATCTCGCTAAATTTGAGAGCCTGCCTGCATTTATCCTATTAAAACGCTAAATTTTTGCTTAAATTCTCGCCTGAACTTGTAATGATATTATAAGCTCACCTCAAATTTCTCGCCGCTTTTTATCTCCATG
>NZ_AOTD01000227.1 GCF_000344295.2 Campylobacter showae CC57C
ATTCAAGCCCCTTCCCCCTTAACAAGAAAGGTTGATTTGCGCAAAAAGCTAATGCACAAAACCAAATTTAACAAAACCAAATTTAGTACCTTAAAGGTGCTGGTCTCGGTGCGTCAAATTTGGATTCAAATTTATTCAAATTCGGGTCCGTCGCAAATTTATGGTGAGCGATTTGCGCGGGTATTTTGTCGCCTTTGCTAGGAAGCGGGGCGAATTTATAACCGCGAAAGCAAAAAGCGGTAAAATGCGCTAAAAAAGGAAAATTTGTAAAATGAGCGAAAATTTACAACATGGCAGTGCTGGCGGGCTGATTTTGGGTATAGAAAGCAGCTGCGACGATAGCTCGGTAGCTCTGCTTGATATCGAGACGCTGGAGCTAAAATTTCATAAAAAAATCTCACAGGATGCCGAGCACTGCGCATTTGGCGGAGTGGTTCCGGAGCTAGCTGCGCGCTTGCATACGGCTGCGCTACCTAAAATTTTAGAGCAGATCAAGCCCGAGTTACCGCGCGTAAAAGCCGTCGCTGTCACGAACGAGCCCGGGCTCTCCGTGAGCCTAGTGGGTGGAGTCGCGATGGCAAAGGCGCTCGCCTCGTCGCTGCGTGTGCCGCTAATCGCGGTAAATCACCTCGCCGGGCACGTGTATTCGCTATTTTTGTCGCAGGAGGCGCGGCTGCCTGCGGGCGTGCTGCTCGTTAGCGGCGGGCACAC
>NZ_AOTD01000228.1 GCF_000344295.2 Campylobacter showae CC57C
CGCTTGATTTCGGCGTAGCTTTGCGCTAAATTTTTGCCCAACGTCTCAAATTTACTTTAAATTTGTCCGCTCGCACTCAAATTTAGTCGCAAACAGATCCTGCGTAAATTTATCAAATTTCATCTAAATTTGAAGGTAAAATTTCATAAATTTATAAGTTTGAGCCTCCAGAAAGGAAGCTCGAATTTTATTATTTCATCGGCTGTTTTGGACCCTTGTAGCCGCCGGTTTGATTGCAATCTCCGGCATTTGCACAGTCCTGAGCCATCATGCCTTTACCGCCGTGTTTAAATCCGCCCTTAAAATCGCGCTTAAATTTCTTATGCAGATCATCGTCGTTATCGTGATCTTTTAGCTCGATATCAAGCCTTTTAGCCTCCGCCACGCTTAGCGAGCCAACCTTGTCATTGTAGTTTTTTCGAAAATCCTGCATGAAATTTTGCCTATCGGCGACGCTCATGGCATCCATTTTCTTTACCATCTCGGCTTTTAGCCCGCGCTTAGCCTCTTTTGCCTCGTATCTTAGTTTGCCCGCGCGTTTGTCTATCTCAAATGCTACCTCGCTAAGCGTCTTAGCATCGGCGTTTGCGACCATTTTATAAAGCTCGTCGTTCGTGCTATTTTCAAGCGACGCGGCAAAAAGCCCGCCCGCAACCAACATACTAATTAAAACTACTTTTTTCATTTTCTCTCCTTTAAAAAGATGAGCGAAGTTTAAAGAAAAGTCGTGAAAAAAATGTTAATTTAAAATTTCGTTGATTTTTTTTACGAAATTTAGCGGATTTACCTGCACGCCGCCCGCGATCACGCCAAAGTGCAGGTGCGGCCCGCTCACTCGCCCGCTAGCGCCGCTAAGCGCGATGATATCGCCTTTTTTGACGCTTTGTCCGACTTTAACGTTTAGCGCGCTTAGATGATAGTACTGCGTGTAAATGCCCTCGCCGTGGTCTATAACCACGGATCCGCCAGCATAGTAGCGATCTTTTGCAATGACGACTACGCCGTCGTTTGCCGCAATTACGGACGTGCCGACCGCCGCTCTAAAGTCCGTGCCGCCGTGGTAGCTCTTTAAGGTGCCGTTAAATACGCGCGCGGTACCGAACGGGCTCGTGACCGCCGAGCTCATCGGTAGGATAAATTTGGAGCTAAATTTTAGCCCGGCGTTAGCAGTGGCATAGATTTTATTCGCCTCCTCGCGCTCCTCCTCGATACGCTTTAACACCTCGTTTGGCGGCGTTACTTTGCTGCCTTCGACGGTTATTTTTTCTTTTTTATATTGTCCCTCTACGATCTTAAAAATTATCGTCTCATAGCCGCCTTTAAGCCCGTTTATTAGCTTTATTTCGCCCTTTTGACGGTAGCTAGCGGCGACGATGGCAAATTTTAAATTTTCATCCCCTGGCACGTTAAGCCAGCGCTTTTTCTTGCCGTCGATGCTTAAATTTCCGGCAAATTTAGCCTCCACCTGCACTATCTCGACGTCGCCGTTTACGATCGTCTGAGTTTGGCTAGGCGCGCTGCCCTGCCCTTTTGCGCTCAAATTTAAACATATCAAAACGGCTAAAAAAATCTTTTTCATTTATATCCTTTACG
>NZ_AOTD01000229.1 GCF_000344295.2 Campylobacter showae CC57C
GCCTTGCGGCGGGGTGCTTGGGAGAGACGGCTAGGGGCGGGACGGCTTCAAATTTACCTGATTTGTAGGCGCAGATAACGGCGTTTGAGGCGATACAAAAGGTTGAAATTTTGCTTCGGCTAGGATTTTTAAAAGCGCACAGATCATCGATGCGTTTTAGAAAAATTCCCTCCAAATTTAAGCCCGAATACGCATAAACTAGAGGAATTTTTAGCTCGCGACCTGCGCAACAGTTGTATAAATTTATAAAAATTCGGGCTTTATTTACCGCGTCAAGCCCTGAAAAAATACTTGGAGTTATTTCTCCAATACCTGATAAAAAGCCGAATTTCATCTATTAGTCTTTTACCTTGCAGCATCCAAATTCCTTATCTAGCCCAAAGACTTTACAATACTCGCTAAACACGCAGCTAACGCTTCTTTTGGCGCAAACGATCGGGATATTGCGCTTTTTGGCTTGGTTTTTTATCGTTTTCATCGTGTTGTGGTTTAAAAAACTGGTTAACATCACGACGCACTCGGTATCTTGCGGGATCGGTTTGCGATTTACGCGGTTTTCGTTGCGCGCGTCCCAGTGCTCGATCGCTTCCGCGCCGAGGTCTTTTAGGACTGCTTTTATAGGCGTTATCTCGTCGGCTCCGATAACTAAAACTGACATTTTGGGCTCCTATTTATTTGATTGTGATTATTATAAAATAGATTAGCTAAAAAACAGCTTAGTTATGATAGTTGTTATCAGTTAAGTGTAAATTTGTAACGCATACCAAATTTTGCGAGGTAGTTTTAAATTTGACTACCCTATTACATTTTATGGTTAAAAACAGTATTTAAGCGGTAAGAGCAAAAAGCTCAACGTTTTTGCTCTTAAATTTGGCAAAAAATAAATCAAATTTAGATTCAAATTTACCCGCCCAAATTTGCCGTCTTATCAAGCTCCATCTGCTCCTCGAGCCGTTTAAACTCATCTGCGTAAACGAGCGCATTATCGACGCACTCAAGCCAAAACTCCTGCGTTCGCGCGTCCTTGCCGAAGTGCTTTTGCAGCAAATCCTCGACGCTCATCACTCCGCACTCGCGCAAAAACGTCTTGTACGCGCCGATGAATTTATCGCCCGCACGCCTAAACTCGCCCAGCAAAAACTGCGAGAGTAGGTAGCCGACCGTGTAGGGATAGTTGTAGATGTATTGATCGGTTTTGTAAAAATGAAGCTTAAAATACGGCAAAAGCCCTCCGAGTCCTGCGTCGTATCGCCGTAATAGCCTCGCCATACTCAATCAAAGTACGATATCGCGTCAATTAAACTCAAATTTAAATTTATCCGAGCTCACTCCCGCGGCAGTCCGTTTTTATCAGACTTGTCGCTAACTAGCTTACCGTCTTTGTCGTATTTTTTGGCACGCCCGAGCCTGCCGCGCTCAAACTCCCCCTCGGCCTCTAGTTTGCCGTTTGCGTAGTAGTGTTTCGCCGTGCCGACCTCCAGTCCGTCCTCAAACGTCACTTTAGCTTTTAGCGCGCCGTTTTCGTGATACTCCTCGTATAGTCCGTGATAGCGCCCGTTTTTAAACATCACTTTCGCCGCCAGCGCCCCGCTCTCGTAGTAGTCCAGTCCCGTGCCTATTTGGCGGCCGTCTTTGTACTCGTATTCGCCTCGCAGCTTGCCGCTTGGGTAATATTCGCGCGCGACGCCGTCCTTTTCGCCGTCTTTGTAATTTTCTACCACTCGCGTTTTGCCGTTTTCGTAAAATCGCTTCCAAACGCCGTTTTTGCGGTCGTTTTTATATTCGCCCGTCTCCTCCACGGCGCCGCTTTCGTAGTACCACGTCTCTGCGCCTTCGCGCTTGTCGTTCCTATATGTTCGCTTGCCGCGGATTTTGCCGCTTTTGTAGTAGTCTACGTCCTCACCGTTTCGTAGCCCGCCCGCGTACGGGCTGCGCGCGCTAACCTCGCCACTAACGTAATAGTCGGTAAATACGCCCTCTCGCTTGTCCGCCTTGAAAAAGCCCTCCTGCTTTAACGCGCCGCCCTCGTCAAAGTAGTAGCGTCGGTAGCGCCCGTCGCGGACGTCATTTTTGTATTCGCTCTCGCCCATCAGAGCGCCGCTATCTGCATGGTAGTGCTTCGCCGTGCCCTCGCGGACGCCGTTTTTTAGGGGGTATTCGTTTGAGGGCTTGTCTCTGCCGTCAAAATAGTCTCGATATCGCACCACCGTGCCGCCCTGCACGTCTATCTCTCGTATAAGCGTGGGCGGCAGAGGTTTTAGCCTCGGATAGACCATGCCCATCGCATTTACGTCGTATAGGTCCTCGGCGCTGTATCGAAGCATCTTTAGCGTGCCGTCGTAGGGCTTACCTTTTACGTAGTAAAGCCCGTTTTTTAGGCTCGCTTCGGGCTTCATTACGATTTTTGGCTCCAAGGCCTGCGCGCCGATCGCCAGAAGCGGGAGTAAAAATAGAAATTTTAGGATTTTCATGGTTTTTCCCGGTTTTGTTTAAATTTAGTAATTTTAAAATTTGAAACTAAATTTAAGATGAAGGCGTGGCTATTTTATTTTGAATGAGTTAAATTTAAAGACTATCACCAAATTTAACCGTCTTTTAGCGCCTCAGCCACCACCGTCCACTCTCGTGCTAGCCTTTCAAAGCTAAAATTTACGTTAGCTGGGCTTGTGGATGGTAGCTTGATGGGCTCTTTGCCTGTTGCGTTTAAAATTTGAGTTTTTAGATATTTTTTGCAAATTTCATACGCCTTGCCGCCGTTGGCGAACACCTGTACGACGCGCGCCCCGATAAAGGTTTACTATAAATTTGCAGGCTCGACGGCGGTAATTTTGGCATCGCTCGAGCCCTTTATCTCGCACGATGTCGCCAGCGTATTTGCGCAGTAAAAACTAAATTTACTGGAAAAATTTAGTTTAAAATGCAAAATAGTAGGGCGCATCTTGCTACGCCCTTTAATAAATTTAAGATACAATCTTGCAAATTTGATCTATTTTAGCTCAAACGCAAGTGTTGCTGCGATCGTCTCGTCATCACAAATTTTAGAGTCGGCAAACGGCATTTTATGCACTGTTTGTAGTAGCCATTTTCCAGGTTTAAGCGCAAGCACCTCTATCGTACCATCTGGCTCAGTTTGGCCGTGAAATGCACTTTTTTCTTTTAAAAAGCCATCAAATGTGCCATCAAGTGTAGCATTTTCTAGTGGCTTGCCTTCAAATAGAATTTTAACTTTAAACGGTACGCCAACTTTGAAATTTGCTGGATTTTCAAGCGGAACTATCTCTAAACGCTGATTGGAAGGCTTTGTTACAGAGTCGTCCTTCGCGTTTTTGTTTATGACGCCTTTTGCGCTCATGCTCGCTTTTTTGCAGTATTTGGCGTCTTTGATATCTCCTTTGGTTTTACCCATGTGCCATGTGCCATCGCTAGCTTTTGTCCAAAATGTAGGCTTGTACTCGCCAGCTATAAGGTAAGAGCCGTCTTCAAGCTTGCCTCTTTCGTAGTGGTAATTTTCGCCGCTTTGTTTTAGGCTCAGTTTTTCGCCATTTTTAGCTATGATGTACGGGGCTTCAAATAGCGCAATCCTATTATCCGGGATCTTTTCAACAGTCGGAAAATCGTCTGCATAGCCGATCTCAACGCTGGTTACGTCTTTGCTGCTTCCAAATAGCCAAAACTCGTGAGCCAAAGAGTGGCTGCTAAATGCCGCCAAAGCCAAAAGTGCAAATAAATGCTTGTTCATTACCTATCCTTTAGATTAAAATGTCTATTTTTTATGTTTCTAACATGTGCCACAAAAATATTTTTAAATTTCTACATAACTAAATTTTGCTGTTGCTTTAACAAATTTAGTAATCAAAACTGATTTTGTTCATTTAAATTTATAAAATAATACAACTGTTAAAAATACTTTAACCAATAAAAAGACGAAATTTAAATCAGTGGTGCAATTATATCAAAATAATAATCAATGTCAATATATAAAATAATTTTTTTGTTTTAAAATAACAGCATAGTTAGTTAAATTACTCAAGAAGATAAATTTTGCTAAAAACCAATAAGTATAGAGATCGAAAACGAAGTTATTTTGAGTTTTTGATCTACTTTAAGGCCTCAGCTACCACCATCCACTCTTGCACGAGCCTTTCAAGGCTAAAATTTGCATTTGCCGGGCTTGTGGATGGTAGTTTGACGGCCTCTTTGCCCGTTGCGTTTAAAATTTGAGTTTTTAGGTGTTTTTCGCAGATTTCATGCGCCTTACCGCCGTTTGCATAGACTTGTGTGATATTTGCGGTTTTAAAGATCGGCTCTAAATTTGCAGGCACGACGGCAGTCATTTTAGCATCGCTAGAACCCTTTATCTCGCAGGATATCGCAGCGTCGTAGATGGCGATTTTGTTGGCGAGTAGAAATTTTATCTTTTCGTCTGTACTTTCAGGTAGCGGTGCGTTTAAAATCCCAGCCAGCACTCGCCAAAATCGATTTTGGGGATTTGCGTAGTAAAAGCCAAATTTACGAGAAACGACGGAAGGAAAGGAGCCTAGGATTAAAATTTTAGAGTTTTTATCAAAAATCGGTTTAAAAGGATGGGTCTTGCTCATCTTGCGCCTTTTAAATTTGCCGTGCTTTCGGCATTTTTCAGATTTGAAAGCAAATTTAACCGTCCAAGCAAGAGGTCAAATTTAAAGCTATTTTCTCCCGCCCGTCAAATTTGGACGAGAGAAATTTGCGCCCTACTCGGCGCTTTGGGCAGCTTCCGCACTAGTCTCGACCTCGTCGCTAAAGTCAGCCAAGCTTAGGCGTTTTAGCTGGCGGTAGCGTCTTTGCGCGTCGGCCTTGTTTTTAGCCAGCAGCTCGTCTGCGTGCTCAGGATTTGTCTTTTTAAGCGAGTTGTAGCGAACCTCGTTTAGCAAAAACTCCTCGTAAAGCGACCAGTCAGGCTCTTTTGAGGTCATTTTGAGCGGATTCTTGCCCTCTTTGATTAGGCGCGGGTCGTAGACATAGGTCGGCCAGTAGCCGCATTTGGTCGCTAGCTCGCCTTGACCGCCGGAGTAGGCCATGCCGCCTTTTATACCGTGCGCGATACACGGCGAATACGCGATCACGAGGCTAGGTCCGTCGTAGGCCTCGGCTGCGGCGATCGCTTTTATCGTGTTTGCTTGGCTGGCGTTTGAGTTGATTTGAGCTACGAAGATATTTCCGTAGGTCATCGCGATGTAGCCTAGGTCTTTTTTCTGCATCGGCTTGCCGCTAGCAGTAAACTGCGCTATGGAGCCCGCGCGGCTTGATTTTGAGCTTTGGCCGCCGGTGTTTGAGTAGACCTCGGTATCTAGCACAAGCACGTTTACGTTCTCGCCGCTAGCTAGCACGTGGTCAAGTCCGCCAAAGCCGATGTCGTAGGCCCAGCCGTCGCCGCCGATGATCCACTGAGATTTTTTGACGAGATATCTTTTTAGCTCTAAAATTTCTTTTACGCCCTCTACGCTTAAATTTTGCTCCAAAAGAGGGGTCAAAATTTTAGCGATTTGCGTCGTTTTCTCGCCGTCGTTTTTATGAGCGATCCAGTCGGAGTATAGCGCAGCTAGTGCATTTGGCGCGGCGTCTTTAGTGCGTAGCATCACGTCTTCTATACGGTGGCGTAGCGTCTCGACCGCGACGTTCATACCCATGCCAAACTCCGCGTTGTCCTCAAACAGCGAGTTCGCCCACGCTACGCCCTTGCCATCTTTGTTTGTCGTATAAGGCGTCGAAGGCGCGCTGCCGCCGTAGATCGAGCTACATCCGGTGGCGTTTGCTACTATCATGCGGTCGCCAAACAGTCTCGTAACAAGCCCGATATAAGGCGTCTCGCCGCAACCTGGGCACGCACCGTGAAACTCAAACAGCGGCTGCGCAAAGCCCACGCCCTTGACGCTATCTTTGCTCATCAGGTCGTCTTTGTACGTAACCTTTTTAAATAGATAATCGGCGTTTTCCTGCTCGTGCCGCTCCATCTCCTCGGCTAGCGGCACCATGACGAGCGATTTTTCCTTGCTCGGGCAAATTTGAGCGCACAGCTCGCAGCCGGTGCAGTCTAGCGGACTAACCTGGATTTTATATTTTAGCCCTTTTATCTCTTTACCCTTGGCGTCTAGGACGTGATCTTGCACTGTTTGCGGAGCGGCGGCGAGCTCATTTTCATCGATTAGAAACGGTCTGATGACAGCGTGAGGGCAGACGAAGGCGCATTGGTTACACTGGATACAGTTTTCCTCGATCCACTTGGGCACCATTACGCCGATGCCGCGTTTTTCGTAGGCAGTCGTGCCTGATTTAAAGTGTCCGTCCTCAAAGCCCACAAACGCCGAAACAGGAAGGCTATCGCCCCTAGCGGCGTTGATAGGCTTAACGATTTTTTCTATAAATTCGTCGCCGACGTATTTCTCCTCGTTAGCGGCGTCATCCGTCAAATTTGCCCAGCTAGGATCGACCGCGACCTTAACTAGCCCGTCCGCGCCCATATCGATGGCCTTATAGTTCATCTCCACGATCGCTTCGCCTTTTTTAGCATAGGCTTTGTGCGCGTACTCTTTCATGTATTTTTGCGCGTCGGCAAACGGGATGATGTCTGCGAGTTTAAAAAACGCAGACTGCATAATGGTGTTCGTGCGGTTTTTTAGCCCAATCTCGCGAGCTAGCTTCGTGGCGTTAATGATGTAGAAATTTACCTTTTTAGCGGCCAAAATTTTCTTTACTTTATTCGGCAGTTTAGCGACCGTCTGCTCAGCGTCCCAGATCGAGTTTAGCAGGAACGTTCCGCTCTCGCGGATGCCGTCTATGACGTCGTAAATTTCAAGATACGCCGCGACCGAGCAGGCTACGAAGTGCGGATTTGAGACGAGATAGGTCGAACGGATCGGGTTTTTGCCAAAACGCAGGTGTGAGCGCGTGTAGCCGCCCGATTTTTTACTATCGTAGGCAAAATACGCCTGCGCGTAAAGCTCGGTTTTATCGCCGATGATTTTGATGGAGTTTTTATTCGCTCCCACGGTACCGTCCGCGCCAAGACCGTAAAATAGGCACTCTTTCACGCTTGCGTCGCTTAGCGAAATTTTCTCGCCGACTTTTAGCGAGGTAAATGTCACGTCATCCTCGATACCGACGGTAAAGCCGTTTTTAGGCTCGCTTAAATTTAGGTTTTCAAAGA
This sequence comes from Campylobacter showae CC57C, assembly GCF_000344295.2. Classification (GTDB taxonomy): domain Bacteria; phylum Campylobacterota; class Campylobacteria; order Campylobacterales; family Campylobacteraceae; genus Campylobacter_A; species Campylobacter_A showae_B. The sequence goes on from NZ_AOTD01000229.1 coordinate 7,184, forward strand.
CGGCTAGCATCTGAGCCGGATCGACGTCTTTTGAGCTTAGACCGTAGCGGCCGCCTACGATTACGGGCTGATTTTTGCGTCCGTAAAACGCCGCCTTGACGTCCAGATATAGCGGCTCGCCCAGGCTTCCAGGCTCTTTGGTGCGGTCTAGTACGGCGATCTTTTCTACCGTTTCAGGCATCACATCAAAGAGGTATTTTAGACTAAACGGACGGTATAGATGCACCTTGAGCACGCCTACTTTTTCGCCTTTTGCGCGCAGGTGATCGACTACTTCTTCGAGAGTTTGCGTGACCGAGCCCATCGCGACCACGACGCGCGTAGTATGCGGATCGCCGTAGTAATTAAACGGTTTATAGTCGCGTCCAGTGATTTTTGAAATTTCTTTTAGATACTCCGCCACGATATCAGGAATCGCGTCGTAGTAGCGGTTAGCTAGCTCGCGCGTCTGAAAGTAAATATCGTCGTTTTGCGCTGTACCGCGAGTTTTTGGGCTTTCAGGGCTTAGCGCCTCGTCTCTAAATTTTTGCAGCGCCTCGCGGTCTAGCAGTCTATCAAAGTGCGCGTAGTCAAGTACCTCGACCTTTTGTATCTCGTGGCTAGTACGAAATCCGTCGAAAAAGTGCAAAAACGGCACACGACCCTTGATCGCCGCTAGATGAGCGACGCCGGCGATATCCATGACCTCTTGCACGGAGCCGCTTGCTAACATCGCAAATCCCGTTTGCCGACAGGCATAGATGTCCTGATGATCGCCGAAGATAGAAAGTGCCTGGGCCGCGATAGAGCGCGCGCTCACGTGGATGACGCCAGGTAGTAGCTGGCCTGCGATCTTGTACATATTTGGGATTTTTAGAAGTAGACCTTGAGAAGCCGTGTATGTCGTAGTTAGGGCGCCTACTTGCAGCGAGCCGTGCACGGTGCCCGCAGCTCCGCCCTCGCTTTGCATTTCGACGACTTTAACCGGCATGCCGAATAAATTTTTCTTGCCCTGAGCCGCCCACATATCGGTGTAATCAGCCATCGGCGAGCTAGGAGTGATCGGGTAGATGCCCGCAACCTCCGTAAATGCATAAGCCGCGTGCGCCGCAGCCTCGTTTCCGTCCATAGTTTTCATTATTTTAGCCATTTTTCCGCCTTAAATTTTCTTACGATTTTTAAAAATCTTTTATTATAGAGCTAAATTCCAAAATCTATCATTAATCCGCCACTTTACATTTTCAAAAAAGATTAAATTTAATAATCCAAAGCCCCAAATTTGAGCTACAATCAAAAAATATTTGACGGCCGATTTTTATAAATTTGCTAAAATTTAGCCGCTAAATTTTAAAACAAAGAAACTACGCGTAAAATTTTATCCGCTGGCCGCATTTTTCGTCTTATTTTTTTGCACCGCGGTGGATGAAAATCGCCCAAGCGAAACAAAACCCGCGACAGACTACCGCGAGGATATGCGCCGCCTAGTCATCGCTATCTCGCAATACGGCAAAAAATTTGATAAAAACTTCATCGTCATCCCGCAAAACGGGTTTGAGTTCATTACCAAAGACGGCTCAGCTAGCGGCGAACTGCGGCGGATAAACGCAACCTGACCGCCGTTCCGAAGTATCCAAACACTCCGCACAACATAAACGGCAAAGATATAAAAACGGTTTGGGATGCCGAAAGCTTTTTGTATCTGATCAATAGCGAAAAATTTTCTACAAAACGGCAGCTCATCGATGCGCTTAAAAATACGGATTACGATATGGACTTGTTTCACTTCGTAAAAGCCTAAGCTGCGGCCGAAATGCGTGAGCTAAAAACAAAACGCAACGGCGGAAAGCGGCTCGTGATCTGCTGGCGAGGCAGAGGGTTGTCGGTATTATTAAGGTGACGCCTGGAAAACCAGAAAGCCCGCCTGACTAACAAAGAAAAACCCGCACTGGAAGGGAAATTACGTCGTTAAATATTGGGATGCGGATTGGCAAAAAATAATTACGGGAAACGACGGGTTGTATCAAAAAAAGATTCTTGACGCGGGTTTCGACGGTGCTTATCTTGACATAATCGATGCGTTTGAGTACTTTGAAAAAGAAAGCGCACGCAGATAAGTCAAATTTACCTTTTTCTTACGAGCTTGCGACAAATTTGACTTAATTTTGACCCCGCAAGCGGCTAAATTTTAACCGCAGCGAAATACAAAAAAACAGTAGTTTAGTAACCTAAATATGTGCTTTGGTTGCTAAATTTAACTGGCACGGTAACAGGCTAAGCTCATCTACCGGCTATAAATTTAACCGCTTCAAATGCATTTTGAAAGATCAAATTTGAATGCTCGCGCAAGTCAGCCTCCTTGCCGTAGCCGCAAACCAGCCCAACACCCGCGATACCAGCACGCTTTGCTGACTCCAGATCCATCGTCGTATCGCCGACCATAAAGGCGCTCGCCTTATCTTGCGCGCTCGTTTTGCCTAGGCGCTCAAGAGCCATGTTTATGGGCTCGGAGTCTGGTTTTGGATTTACTACGTCGTCTCTGCCGATCACGGTTTTGATAAATCTCATGACGCCCAAGTACTCAAGCAAAATGATTGAAAATTTCGACGTTTTCGTCGTCACGACGCCAACGTCCGCGACCTCGCTAGCAAGTGCCAACGCACCCGCCGCGCCCTCAAGTAGCGATGTTTGCTCCAAAAAAATCTGCTCGTAACGAGCCTTGTATGCCGCGATATAATCAGGCACTAGCTGCGTCGGCGCGCCAAGTCCCGCAAACATGACGTCAAGTGGATGACCGACTAGAGCCTTGACAGCTTCTGGACTCGGAGCAGGCTCGCCGTGAGCGAGAAACGCCGCGCCAAATCCGTCAAGGATCGCAGGCGTCGAGTCGATAAGCGTGCCGTCGAGGTCAAAAAGTATGGTTTTTTTCATTTTACTTCTTTCGTTTTTTGATTGTGCTACCATAAATTTGACGGCATTTTCGCGTCAAATTTACATTTTAATAAACTTCGATTTTACTTTTTGTATTTTAAAATTTGCCTTAAGATAGCTTTTGTAAATTTTGATTTTTAAATTGATGCTTTTTGGCTTTGGACTAAATTTTATGCGACTACGCTCTGGAGCACCGAAATTACAGATTTGTTAAAATGTTTATGCTGTCAAATTTGACTTTAAAATATGAATTAGATTTTAAATTTAACGAAAGCGGTGAAATTTAATTTTTGCAATACGGCAGATAAGGAATACGTCAAAATTTGTACATTTTTAAAGTGCTTGTGCTGTATTGATTTTGGATCAAATTTAATCTATTTGCCTTATGGAACCAAATAGGATACGAGCATAAGACCAATCTACAACATACCACATAAAAAAGCCAAAGAACCAAGGAAAACCGTGCAAACCGGTAAATCAAATTTGCTCGTCTTGCCTTTTATCCTGATAGCGGATGCTGAGCTGAGGCGATGGTATAGAGATGCCTTGGGCATCGAATGCAAGCTTAACGCTCTCAAGCATAGCAAACTGCACGTCGGAAAAATCATCGCTCGCACACCAAAATCTAGCGGTCAAATTTACGCTATTTTCGCCCAGGCTTCCGACGCCGACAAACGGCTTTGGCTCTTTTAAGATCTTTTTATTTTCGGCAGCCAGACTTAAAATAATCTCTTTTGCAAGCTTTAGATCGTCTTTATAATCTATGCAAAACACGAGCTCGACACGTCTAGTGCCCTCTTTTGAAAAGTTGATTATATTGCTACTTATGATGCGACCGTTTGGGATAATAATAGTTTTATGATCGGTCGTGCGTAAAACGGTGCTAAACATATTGATCTCTTTGACTGCGCCTTGTACACCTGCGACTTCGATATGATCCTTGAGCTTAAACGGTCTAAAAAATATTATCAAAAATCCTGCACCGATGTTTGAAAAAGTGTCCTTAAACGCCATACCAATAGCAAGACCGATGGCACCGAGCGCAGCAACGAACATAGACGTCTCGACACCCAAATTTGCGATCGCGGCTATTATCACAAAAGCCATAAGAAGCGTTTTGATGATATTTAAAAGGAAATTTGAAAGAGTTTCGTCAAGTCTAGAAGATATTACTAATTTTGATATAAGATTTGAGATTTTAGCTACTAACCATTTGCCGATAAGCAAGATGGCGATAGAGCCTAATATTTTTAAAGAGTAGGACGAGATTAACGACCAACTAAATTCGAATTTAATCTCGTCCATGCATTATTAAGCTAGGCTAATTATTTGTTAAATCTAGCTTCAACGCGTCTGTTCTCAGCGCGTCCTTCTTTTGTTTTATTTGAAGCGACAGGTTTAAGCTCGCCGTATCCTACAGTAGTGATCTTGTCTGCGCTTACGCCAAGCTCTTCAAGAGCTTTAGCAACTGCGTTTGCTCTTTTTTCAGATAGTTTTTGATTGTAAGCCTCAGCACCAATACTGTCTGTATGTCCGCTTAGAACTACGCGGTAGCCTGGATTTTCACCCATAAAGTTAGCTACTTTCTTGATCTCCTCAAGATATTTTGGAGTTACTTTGTAGCTATCGAATGCAAAATTTACGCCGATATCTCTGAGAACGATAACTTTCTCGCAACCGGTCTCGTCAACTACTACCCCAGCCGGTGTATTTGGACATTGATCAACATCGTTTAAAACGCCGTCGTTATCGTCGTCAAGCACTACGACAGCTTGCTCTTTAACCTCAACCACTTCAGCTACTACAGGAGCATTTTTAGCACCAAAGCCGACTGCAAAACCTAGCGTATAGAATAGGTTGTGATCCGCATGCTCAAATTTAATAGCATCTACCGCTTCAGCGCGTAGAGCAAAGTTATCGGTAATTTGATATCTCAAACCAAGGCCGTATTGACCAAAGCCGCCGTCATCGTTTTTGACGAATTTTTTTGAGACATCCTCATAACCTGCACCAAGCAAGCCATAAAGAGATAGTTTTTCAGTTAGGCCGAAATCTTTAATAGCATTAACGAAATATCTAGTAGCCTTTCCGTCTACGCCATACTCTCTTATCTTGTTAGTGTGGCTAAGACCGAGTTCTACGTGGTCTATAAAGAAATTTTCAAGGTTTCTTCCGATTCTTAAACCGATGGCCGACTGATCATTTGTTCCTAAATTTCCTTCAGGATGAACGCCGCCTATTGTCGGAGTTAGTTCGTAATTGTAAGCTGAATCAGCAGCAAAAAGAGCTGTAGCAGCAACTAAAGCAATAGCAATCTTTCTCATAGAAAATCCTTTCATGGTGAAATGTATTTTTTAATAATATCACAAAAATTATAAATTTCGTTTTAACATTTGATATTTATAAAAAATATAATTAAATAATCATAAATATCAATGTACCTCAAATTCGCACCGCTCTCAAAACTACTAGCGTTTAGAGAACTGCGGACTTCTTCTAGCTTTTCTTCTACCGAATTTCTTACGCTCGACGACGCGTGAGTCGCGAGTTAGTAGGCCTTTTGGTTTTAGTGTTGCTCTAAAGTCGGCGTCAAATAGAGCTAGTGCTCTTGATATACCGTGTCTTAGCGCCTCAGCCTGAGCAGAGTATCCGCCGCCTAGAGTCGTTGCAGTTACGTCTACAGAACTCTCTTGTTTTGTTAAAAGTAGAGGTTGAACTACTTTTAGCTTGATAGCTTCATGTCCGCCGAGCCAAGTGTTTAGATCAAGTCCGTTTACTAAAATTTTACCGCTGCCCGGTTTTAGCCAGACTTTTGCTACGGCAGTTTTTCTTTTACCGGTTGCATAAACTTTCGCCATGATTATTTTCCTTCTTTTTTAGCTATTTGAGCCGTGTGCGGATGCTCGCTGCAGGCGTAAACTTTTAGTTTTTTTATCATCTCTCTGCCGAGTTTTGTTTTTGGAAGCATTCCGCGAACGGCTAGCTTAAACAGTTTTTCCGGCTTATCAGCTAAAAGCTCGCCGAATTTCTCGCTTTTTGTGCTACCAAAATATCCCGAATGGCGGTGATAAAGCTTTTGCTCGGCTTTATTATTGCCTGTAAATTCGGCTTTAGAAGCGTTGATTATGATAACGTAATCGCCGCAATCGACATTCGGAGTGAAATTTGGTTTATGCTTACCGCGAAGCAGCGTAGCCACCTCGGTTAGCAATCTACCAAAACGCTTGCCTGCCGCGTCAAGCACGATCCACTCGCGCTCCACTTCGTTTGGTTTTGTTATTTTCGTCATTTTCTTACCCTTTAGATAATTTTAAGTCGTGATTGTATTCAAATGCACCTTATAAATAGCTTAATTTAAGCTATATTTAAATATCAATGCTTCGAATTTCATCCCGTAAAGCGTAAAATATCGCCGCCTTTACGCTCAAATTCGGATAAATTTGAGCCAATATTTTTTTGTATTCCGCCACTTGCGCGATATTTTCATCTATATTTTTATCGCTCGTTTTATAGTCGATCGCGCAGATTTGGGTTTCGTCCAAGCAGAGCAAGTCAAGCTGTTTTAACGCACCCTCATATCGCAAGGGCTGCTCTTTAAACGCACGCTTTCCCTGCGTCATTTGCTTAAATTTAGGCTCGTTTATCAAATTTAGCCCGCGTGCGTAAATTTCATCCAGCTCGTCCTCATCCAAAAATTTATGAAAAGCGTTCCGCATCGAAATTTGCGCCGTTTTTAGCGAGTCCTCGTCAAATTTTTCCGCCATCTCTAGCAAATAGTGTAGCGCCAGCCCAAAATAAATCGCCTTTTGATTTTTACCCTCGGTTTTGGGCGTTTGATCTACGATTTGCTTTGAAATTTGAGCTAGTTTAATAGGCTCAAATTTGCCCGCTACGCTCAAATTTCGCGCCTTGCTAGGAGTCGGTTCGCCGAAGCTAAAATCAACCAAATCAAGATACTCTATAACCTCGCCGCTACTCTCATACGCCCCAAAAAAGCTCGGATTTCTACCGTTTGCACCCGTTTTTTTTACGATGATTAGCCCGCTGATAGCCCGCGTTAGCGCGACGTAGAGCTTGTTCATGTCCTCCTCGCGCTCGAGCCGCGCCGCCTTTTCTTTTAGCTGAGCAAACTCCTCGTCGATGCACTGTTTTTTGACGTTGTGTCGCACCTGCCAGGAGCCCGCGTCGGCGTCGTATTCGGCGATAAAATTTGACCCGTCGTGCCGCCCTGCGCCCATTTTATCGCACACGATCACGTTTTCAAACTCGAGCCCCTTTGATTTATGCACGGTCATGATTTTCACGCCCTCGCCGCTTTTTGCGCTCGCTTTTGCTTCAAATCTATCAAGATTATAGATAAACTCGGTCAAATTTGAGTAAGGCTGCGCCAGTTCAAGCAGCCGCAAAACGTCCGCGTCGCTCATATCTACGCCAAGCTTGCCCGCCAGATAGTGCAGGCTCTCAAGCGCCGATTTTTGCGGATTTATGCTTAGTTTTACGGCGTTTACGTCCAGGATCGCTTCGGTATTTAGCTTGTAAATTTGCTCGCCAAATAGGCAAAATTTAGCGTATTCCACGACAGCGCGCGCGTTTTTGCTCGCTAGCAGCGCCGCCCCCCCCTCGCTCCCGTTTTTTACGCCCGCCTCGCTCAGCAAATTTGAGATTTTATTTATATCGTCGTTTTTCCAGCAAAGCACGGTGATATCGTCCTCGCAGACCCCTTTTTGCAGGAGAAATTTAACCTGCTGCGTCACCTCTATCGCCACGTCATCGCCGCTGCTTACCCGCACGAAGCCAAGATCGTCCTCCTGTGCCTCAAAGTACGGCATCTGCCCTACCAAATTTACCCGTTCGCCCTCCTTTTTGGGCGTTCTTTGCGGTTTAAAATTTTCGATTTTGCCCGCAAATACGGCGTTCGTAAATCTAACCAGCGCCTTTTTGCTGCGGTAATTTACCTCCAAATTTTGCGCTTTGATCTGCGGAAAATCGCGCATCAGCTTACCGAAAAGCTCCTTTTTGCCGCCGCGAAAGCGGTAAATGCTCTGCTTTACGTCGCCGACATAAAAAAAGCTGCCAAGCCCGTTTTGTCCGTATCCGGCGACGATTTCCTCGATGAGCGGACGCATGATCTCGTACTGCGCGACGTTGGTGTCTTGAAATTCGTCGATGAGCAGGTGATTTATCCGTCCGTCGAGTCTAAAATAAAGCATCTGCGCGTCCGTCTCGCCGCCCCGCAAAAGCTCGTAAACCAGGCGCGTCACGTCGCTAAAAGCGAGCGAATTTAGCCTTTTGTTTAGCGAGATTTTGCACTCTTTGTAGATTTTTAAAAATCTAGCCAGCTCGGCGATTTTATACTCCTCAAGCGCATCAAAATACTGTTTTAATCGCGCTTTTAGCGTAAAAAACATCTCGTCAAGCTCAGGCGTATAAATTTTAGAAAACGTACGATAATCAAGGCTCGCGCGCGACATAAAAGAGCGAGCTAAGATTTCGCCAGGAGTCCCCTCTTTTACGGCGTTTTGCGCGTCTTTACCGCCGCCTCTAGCTAGGACGTACTCGCGCATATTTTTTAGCGCTTCTTCTACGCCGCTTTCGTTTGGAAACGCCGCATTTTCGCTGCTTTTTAGCTCGCCAAAGTTTTCGTAAAACATCTCCAAGCTCTCAAAAAAGCTACCCTGACTGCGCTCGGCTGTCGCTATCAAATTTGCAAGCGCCTTTAGCAGCCGCATATCTTTGCTCACGCTCGCGACAAACTCGCCTCGCTGCAGCTCGTTTAAATTTTCGCTCACTTCAAAATCTGCGCTTAGCCCCAAATTTAGGCAAAAACTGCGCAGGATGCCGACGAAAAACGAGTCAAACGTGCCGATTTTTAAATCGCTTTCTAAAAAATGCGTCGCCCGCGCATCGCGCATAGCTAAAATTTCATCCCTGCCGGCACCCAAAATTTGCTCTAGCTCGGCTAGCTCTGCGCTCTTTTCCTCGAGCCGCAAAAAGGTCTGCACGATGCGCTCTTTCATCTCATTGGCGGCCTTTTTGGTAAAGGTTAGCGCCGTGATCTCGCGCGCGTCGGCGCCTGATAGCAAAATCGCGATAAAACGCACGCTAAGCGCGAAGGTCTTGCCGCTGCCCGCACTCGCCTCAAGGGCCAAAAACGGCTTCATAGTTCGCCTTTCACTAAAATTTTATAGTCTTCGTATTCGCTCATCGCGCCCCTCGCCTCCCCGAAATTTATCGGCGTATTATTGATGGATTTTAGCTGCTCGATCGCCTCGCCTAGCGCGTCCGTGCTAGCCTCGCTCGCTACCAAATTCATATTATCTTTTAGATCGTAAAAGTACCCCTCGCAAGGCCTACCCACGAGCGCCTCGTAAAACGGCAGTTGCAGCGATTTGGCGTCGAAATTTCCGCTTTTGTAATCAATCACCGCTAGCTCGCCGCCGCGCCCGTCTATGCGGTCGATTTTACCCGTTATGTGCACGCCCGCAAAGACGCTATCAAGCTCTTTTTCAAGCCCCTGCACGCGCCATCCGGCCTCATATCTGGCGTCTTCTACAGCCTTAAATTTTTCCATCTTTATCATCGTTATCTCGCGCTCTAGCGGCGGCGTGTTTAGCTCTCTTAGCATTGTTTCAAATTTACCCAGATCAAATCGCTCAAATTTAGAGTAATACTCAAAAAGCGCCCTGTGCAGCGAGTTACCGAAGTCCGCCGCGGACGCGGTTTGCGGCATCACGGGCGGATTTACGTTTAAAATATATCTGTAATAATACCGCCGCGGGCACTGTAAATAGGTGTTTAGTCTGCTAAACGATAGCGGGATAGCGAAAAAATCGTGCTTTACGATGATATCCTGCTCGAAAATTTTAGGCTTTGCGGGCGTTTTTCGCGTGAAATTTATCAAATTTACGGCTCGCGGATTTTCGCTCGGCGTTTCGTTTTGCGAGGCATTTTCGTCAAATTTACTAACTAAATTTGCTCCAGAATTTAGCTTGTCCTCCGCGTCAAATTCAAACAAACTCCGCTCTTTAGCGATTTTTGCTTGTTTAGGTTCAGCCTCGTTCCTTTCGTCAAGATACGGGTTCATCTCGCCGTCAAATTTCTGTTCGTCCGCAACCGCGTTAAATTCGCCGTTAAACAGCGCCGCATAGCTCTCGTCGCCGTATCTCGCGTCCTCCACGGCGTTAAATTCGCCGAGAAATCTCGACGCGATTTTCTCCTCGTTTGCCGCGTAGCATATCACCGCCTTTTTCGCGCCGCCGATTAGGCTCTCGTAGTAAAATCTCTGCAAATTTTCGCGGTCCACGTAGCCGATTAGGCCCGCTTTTTGGCGCACGCGCGAGCTCAAAAACATCTCGTTTACGCTGCGTTTTGGCACCAAATCGTCGTTAAAATCAAGCACTATGACGCCCTCAAATTTTAGTCCGCGACTCTCCAAAACTCCCATCACGCCGATCTTGCCGCCGCCTACATGATCAAGCCTAAGCCTAGATATCTTTATCAAAAATATCTCGCAAATTTGACGCAGCGTAAAGCTAAAATACCGCGCCAAACTCTGCGCGTAAAATAGCTCCTCTCGCGCTTTTTGCGCGGCGGCGTGGTCGCTCTCAAGCGCCAAAATCTCCTCCATAAGCGCTCTAAAATCCTCAAACGAGCAAGGCGCCTCAAAGCCGTTTTTAAATTTCGCAAACAGCTCGGAGCCGACGCCAAATTCATGCAGATTAAACTCAAATTCGTTAAAATTCGGGTAGTTATCCTCGCTCAAATTTACGCGGATTTTGTCGTTTATCGCGGTTACCATGCACTTTAAAATTTGAAAAAACCGCGTCCGCGCAAAGCGCTCGCCCATCGCAAAGTTAAACATCTTGCCGCGGTCGTGCAAGCGCAAGATCTCGGCAAAACTCTCGTCAGGCAAGATAACGGCGATGTTTTCGGGCCTTATGCCCTCGGCGACGAACTCGCTAGCCTTTGCCATCGCGTAGGCCGCCTGCAAGCTCCTGGCGCCAAAGCTTCTTTTTAAAACGAGCGGATTTTTGCGCACGGAGCCCGTTTTTTTTAGCTCGCGCGAGCTCAAATTTAGCTCAGACTCGCAGTATAGGCTAAACTCGCTCGCGTCAATCCCTGAAATTTCAGCCAGTTTTGAGATCAGTTTCTTGTTAAATTTACTGGTTTGAAAGATGATTTTTAGCGTCGTTAGCTTGGCTATCTCGCCAAACAGCTCCCACTCAAATTCACTCAAAAAGCCGTCCACCTCAAGATAAATCTCGCGAAATTCCCTCACAAATCCGCCGTTTAACTCGTAAATTTCAGGCAGCACGATACCGTCGTATAGATTTTCGGCCGCGAGCAGCTCCTTATATCGCGCGAGCACCGCCTCGAGGATACCCAAATGCTCCTCGTAATCGGCGTAAATGTCGCTAAATTTCAGATCCGCCACGCTCTTTTTGCTTATGGCTAGCTCCTTAAAAAAGCTAAAAAGATAGTCGTTATTTTTCAAAAACGCGAAAAACTCGGACGGGATACGCAGCCGCTCGGAGGCCTCCCTCACGCTCGCGCAGGCTCGCTGCATCAGCACCAGCGCGTACGCCTCGTCCACCTCAAAGCGCCCCGGCACCAGCACGGCTTTTTGCTCAAACTGCGCTATCGTCATAGCCTTTGGCACGAGTTCGTTTTGAAATTTCGCGTTAAATTCGCGGATCTTTCGCGAGTTGGTAAAGATATAAAGTTTGTCTAAATTTTGCATAGAGGCTCTTTGTTTTTTGGCGCAATAATAGCCCAGAGCGGCTGAAAATCAAAGAAAACTAGCGCGCTTCGAAGTTAAATTTATAAAAGCCGGTGTCGTTTGCGTCGGAGATTTTTAGCAAAATTTGCCATCTACCTTTTTTTGGGAGCGTTACGGGCTGCGTTTTTAAAATTTGCCCGCCAAATTTGGCGTCTAAATTTTGATTTTGCTCGTTCGTCGCGGGCCTGGTTAGTAAAATCTCGTGAGTAAAATTTGACGCTACCGAGCCGTTTTTTGGCGTGACGGCAATCTTAAAGTATCCGCTTAATCCGTCAAATTCCAGCTCAAATTTAAGAGCGTACTTGGCGTCAAATCTGCGCTGGCTAGCCTCGATCTCGTTTATATTTTCATCGATGTTTTGGTAGCGCTCGAAGTAAAACTCGTCCATCTCCACGGGGTTTTTGACGGCTACGACTATGGTCGCTACGCAGGAGGCGACTATCAAAATAAGCGAGCCCACGATAGCATGAGGCCAGTAGTTTTTAGCCATTTTTCCTCCTAAATTTTCTAAACGCGGCGGCGCAAACGATGAGAGCGATAGAGCCGTAGATAAAAATCCTAAACGCATCAAGCGTCAGGCGGTTTTGGCTGCCGATAGCGTTTTGCAAGCTCACGCCCTTGCTCGCGGCGATCTGTTCGGCAAGATCCGCGTAGCCGTTTAGCACGGCGGCATTAAAGATATCTTTGCCGTTTTTGGACGCTAGTATGGGCAAAATAGAGCCAGAGCTTGGATACGGGCTTAAAATTTTCTCTTTATCAAAAAGCTTAAGCGTCTGGGCGTCGGCAAAAATTTCCACCTTGTGTTCAGCCTTAGCAAGCATCAAAAGCGCGTAAGGCGGAGTCAAATTTAGCTGAGCGGTCGCTTCTTTTAGCGTTTTGCCATCCAAGCTCTCGTAAACCGCAACCCCTGCAAATACGCCGATTTTGCTCGCTAGCTCCTGGCCTAAAACCGCGATTTTCTCGCTTACGGCCGGGCTTAAGATGTTTTGATTTACCAAGACTATCTCGCGAGGCAAATTTGAGCCATGCAGAGTCGCTGCGCCGCAAAAAATAAAAAGCAAAAAAATAAAAAATGCGCGGGTTAAATTTGCAAATTTGAGCACAGAGAAGCGGCGAAATGCAGTCAAATTTAAATTTAGAAAGCTCCTTGTAAATTTAACGCTCCGAAAAAAAGCGAGCGCAGTCAAATTTGAGCTAGTATAATTTATAAACTTCATCGGCCTAGTCGCGTATTTTCGCGCAAAAAGTAAAGCGAACCGCTAGGACTTAAACGTAAAATTTAAAAAAGAGCGGCAAGGTCTGCGCTCTTTGATTTATCAAATTTCATCCCACGAAAAGGTGATTTGGCGTTAGCACCGCCCACGCCGTAAATGCCGCCGCTGCAATAAGTCCGGCGACGATAAATTTTTCCAAAATCGCTTGCATAGCTACTCCTTCACGCGCACTTGCTTGGCGTTATCCGCGCTTTTCATCTTTAGCTCGGAGGCGTTTAGCGTGTATGGCTTTTGCGCGACTTCTTGCTGGAGCTTTATCGCGTAGTACGTGAGCGCCGCTAGGATCGCTAGTAGTAGCCCGGTCGCGATGAGTAGCCCCGTCACGCCGTGTAGACCGAAAACGTTTCGATTCGTGTTTTCCATTTATTCTCCTTTAGAAAGCGAGATGACGTACTCGCCGACGGCTTTTTGCTGTAAAGCGTTTAATCTGCCGTCGCTAAATTTAGGCATCGTACCGATAGCGCCCTTTTTACCGCGTTGTAATACATCCTCAACAAAGGACGCCGTGCCGTATTTAGATAGATCAGGAGAGTTGCCCTCCATGCCTTTGCCGTCCCCGCCGTGGCACGCCGCGCAGGTCCAAATAGCTCCTTGCCCTTTTCTACCAAATTTTCGTTTTTAGTCTTTTTTATACCCGAAATTTCCTTAGCGATGTAGGCCGCGATCGCCTTTGCGTCCTCTTCGTCGGCCATACCCGCAGGCATCTCGCCCATCGGATACTCTAGGCCTTTTGAGCCGTTCATTATCGTATCATATATCCCCTCTTCGCTACCCCATTTGGAAAAGTCTGCGGCCTTGCCGTTTATACCGTCGCCGGTTATGCCGTGGCAGGAGGAACACTGCACCAAAAACACGCTCTCGCCCATCGCGTGAAGCGTCTTGGCGTCTGGATTTGCGAAACTCTTTTCAAATTTAGCGTTTGCGGCGGCGACTTCTTCGTTGTATTCGCCGATTTGCGAGTAGGAGTTTACCGGATAGCCGGCGATCATATACCACAAGGCCCAGACGATGCATATCGCATAAACTATCGCCCAGCCCAGCGGTACGGGATTTTTGTACTCGCCTATGCCGTCCCAACTATGCTCGCTAAGCTCGCCGCCCTCTTTGGCGACTTTCATCTGCCTTACGTATTTGCCCGCCACGAACGCCGTTAGCGCGACGATAGCGACTGCGCCGACGAGAGCGAGTAAATTTACGTCGTCTTCCAAGTTAAACCATTGCATTATTTTTCCTTTTTAGCGTTTTGCTCTATGGACGCAGACTCTAAAATTTCCTCGTCGATACCGTCTTTTAGGGCGAGGTCGGAGTATCTTTCGTAGTTTCGCCTGCCGCTCTTTTCGGATCTATACAGATGAAAATAGTACCCGTAAAGAAGCGCGGCGCACACGGCTAGAAAGATAAAAGCTCCGTATCCTTGGATATCTCTTAGAGTCTGCGCATCCATAAATTCGCCTATTTTAAGCTATTTAGATAGGCGATGAGCGCCACTATCTCGCGGATCTCTCCGCGCTCAAAGGCCTTTTTGACCTCTTCATCTTTCATCTCTTCAACTATAGCGGCGGCTTCTTCTTTGGCGGCTGCTTGTGCCTGCTCGTAGGTGCCGAGTTTTGGCATGCCCTCTACGTCGTACGGTACGCCAAATACCTTTTTCGTCGTTACCGCTTCGCCGTATGCCGTCTCGATGTCTGCGTTGTTGCTAAAGTGATGCTTATAAGCAGGCATTATAGAACCGGGCACCACAGAGGTCGGCTCTTTCATGTGATTTTCGTGCCAGTCGGTAGTGCGGTAGTTACCCACGCGCCAAAGGTCGGGGCCGGTTCTCTTTGACCCCCAAAGATGCGGACGATCAAACGCATACTCGCCGCTAAGCGAATACATGCCGTATCTGTCGGTCTCGGCCTTAAAAGGACGAATTTGCTGCGTATGGCAGGCGTTACAGCTATCTTTCATATACACGTGCTTGCCAGCAAGCTGTAAAACCGTCGGCGGCTTGGTACCCTCTAGCGGCCTAGCTCTGTTGGCAAAATCAGGCAGTATCTCGATCACACCCGCATAGGCGATAAATATAAAAACCATAACTGCGAAAAAGAAGGGATTTTTCTCTAACCAACTAAACATTATCAACCTCCTTTACGCCCGCAGGACTAGCGCTTAGCGGCTCTTTTACGAGCGCTTTGGCGCCAAAACTCTTGTAGATATTATAAACAAATATAAAAAATCCTAGCAGATATAGCAGCCCGCCAACGGCTCTGATCCAGTAATACGGCACTATGTTTATCACCGTATCGATAAACGAGTAGGCTAAATTTCCGTATTCGTCGGTCGCGCGCCACATCATACCCTGTGTGATGCCCGCGATCCACATCGATGAAAAATAAAGCACTATGCCGATAGTCTGTATCCAAAACTGAATTTCCATCAAGGATTTTGAGTAAATTTCGCGTTTAAACACGCGCGGCGTCATGTGATAAAGCGCTGCCATCGTCATAAATCCAACCCAGCCTAGCGTACCGTCATGCACGTGGCCTGGTACCCAGTCGGTAAAGTGCGCGAGAGCATTTACTGATTTGATCGCTAAAATCGGCCCCTCAAGAGTCGAAAACATATAAAACGTCGAGCCTAAAATCATAAATTTAATAAGAGGATTTTCTCTAAGCTGCTGCCACTCGCCGCGCATCGTTAGAAGCATATTTATCGCAGACCCCCAAGACGGCAGTATCAAAACCACCGAAAACACGGAGCCCATCGTCTGCATCCAATCAGGCACCGCAGAGTAGATCAGATGGTGTCCGCCCGCCCAAAGGTAAAGGAACATGAGGCTCCAAAACGAGAAAATAGAAAGCTTGTAGGAAAATATCGGCTGACCGCTCTCTTTAGGGAGGAAGTAGTAAATTTGAGCGATTATCGGCACGGTAAACACGAACGCCACGGCGTTATGCCCGTACCACCACTGCACTAGCGCGTCGTTGGCTCCGGCGTACATCGAGACCGAGTGCCACCAGTTGCCGTAGCCAGAAACCAGCCTAGTCGGCACGGCCATGTTGTTAAACAAATAAAGCATCGCGATACCTAAAAACGTAGCGATAAAATACCAAACCGAGATATAAAGCGTTCTCTCGCGGCGGATACCGATAAGGCCGAATATACTAACGCCCCAAAGCACCCAAAGCACGACCACGCCGATATCTAGCGGCCACTCTAGCTCGGCGTACTCTTTTGACGTGCTAACGCCAGTAAAGAGGCTAAACACGCCGCCTGCCATAACCAGCATATATATCCAAAAGTGCAGTTTGCCAACCGTCATCAAAAACGGCGACTCGCTCATTGAGACCTTTAAAACCCTCTGTCAAATATAGTCCCACGTCGCAAATACGCCAGAGAGCATAAATCCGAATATCACGCCCGCCGTGTGCAGCGGTCTTAGGCGGCTAAAGGTGCCGTATTCGCCAGCGAGATAGTTTAGATCGGGATATGCCATCTGAAAGGCTATCAGCACGCCTATACCCATGCCGACTATCCCAAACAGTATCGTCGCGAACATAAAATACTTGGCGACCGTGTAGTCGTAGCTTAGCGCCCTGTCTAGTCGCATCGATATCCTCCTTTGTTTATTTTATTACGAAAATGTTATTTTACTAAAATTTAAGCGCAAAATCGCTTAATCGTTTTAAATTTACGCTACTTTAAATTTTACTTTTTCAGCTCGATTTTATAGCCTAGTCCCGGCGAGTTTTTGATAAGACCGGCGCCCACTTTATCGCGTATTCGCTTGATAAACGTCCTAACGGCAGGATCGTTTACCTTTTCGCCAAACCACACCACGTTTCTGATCTCCTCGGTTAAAACAAGCGTGCCGATACGTTTAACTAAAAGCGAGATAAAGGCCAGCTCTTTTTTCGTTAGCGCGATCTCTACGCCGTTTTTTACGAGTACTTTTTTGGTTTGATTAAAGGAATATCCGCCCGAAATCTCGATGATGTCCGCGCCTATGATTTTAGTTTTTACGATCTGCTCTAGCAGGGCGAAAAGCTCGTCCATGTCGATAGGCTTGATCACGTATTTATCGATACCCACGTCGATAGCTTTTAGCAGCTTTTCCTTTTCGCTATACGCGCTTAGGATCACTACTGGCGTGTTTTTTGAGAACTCTTTTATCTGCCTTGACATCTCAAGTCCGTCCATGATAGGCATCATGATGTCGGCTATCACGATATCGGGGCTAAATTTTTTAAATTTCTTAAGCCCTTCGTCGCCGTTTGAGGCCGATATGACCTTTTGAAATACGCCGCCAAAAACCTCTTGCATCGACTCCCTTATGCTATCCTCGTCCTCGACTAGCAGTAGCGTTAGCTCTTTAAAATTTTTCATTTTCCATCCTTTAGCGGCAGTTTTATCTCAAATTCCGCTCCAAATTTTACGTTTTTAGCGCCGGCGCTTCCGCCGTGATTTTTGGCTATGCTTTTTAGCATATATAGGCCGATACCGGTGCCTGCGCTCGGGTGCTTCGTGGTGAAATACGGCTCAAAAATCTTGTCCATTATCTCCTCTTTTATACCGCCGGCGTTATCCGTTACTCTTATGAT
Source organism: Campylobacter showae CC57C (assembly GCF_000344295.2). Taxonomy (GTDB): domain Bacteria; phylum Campylobacterota; class Campylobacteria; order Campylobacterales; family Campylobacteraceae; genus Campylobacter_A; species Campylobacter_A showae_B. The sequence continues at coordinate 24,727 of NZ_AOTD01000229.1, forward strand.
AGCAAATTTATCCTTTGTTTCTAACGTTAGCGTTACTTTTTTATCGTCTTTTTTATTTGCCAGCGCATCTTTGGCGTTAGAAAGCAGGATAATCACGGCCTGACAAAGCTGCGACTCGAAACCATAAATTTGACCCTCGCTTTTTAGCTCCAAATTTACGTCTATGCCCTCTTTTTCGTAGGTTCCTTGTACCATTTTTAGCGCGTTTTCTACCGCAACCGAAGGCAAGAAAGCCTCCCTCTCGCGCTCGACGCTAAAGAAGCTTCTAAAATCCTCTATCGTCTGCGACATGCCCTTTATCACGCGCTTTGCGTGCTCGTAGCCGGCTTCAAATTTCTCGTTTGCTTTGACGCTCTCTTTTAGTTTAAAAAGCGTGATGCTAAGCTCATTTAGCGGCTGGCGCCACTGGTGAGCGATATTTGCGATCATCTCGCCCATCGAGGCTAGACGCGACTGCAAAAAGAGCATTTTGGTCTTTTCCTCGTTTTTCTTGATCTCGGCTTTTACCAAATTTTCTAGATTTTGGTTTAAATTTACGAGCTCCGCCGTCTGCTCGGCGACCCTGTTTTCGAGATTTTCATTTAAATTTAACAGCTCTTTTTTCGTCTTTTCAAGCTCGTTGTTGAGATTTATCACGTCCGTCACGTCGTATCTGATCGCAAGAAACTCCTCGATCTGCCCGCTTAAATTTAAAATCGGGATGATAGTCGTGTTTAGATAGACGTCGCGACCGTCTTTGGTGCGGTTTCTTATCGTGCCTTTGTGCACTTTTTTGGCTAAAATCGTATCCCAAAGCCGCGCAAAAACCTCCTTGGGCACCTCGGGATGGCGCACAATGTTGTGATTTGCGCCGATTAGCTCCTCGCGCGTAAAGCCCGACATCTTACAAAACTCGTCGTTTACGAAGGTGATAGTGCCGTTCGTGTCGGTTTTTGAGACGATGTTACTAGCCTCGATAGCCTCTTGATACTGTCTAAATCTTGCTTTGATGTTATCCATTGCTCGCCGTAAATCCTATAAAAGATAGATAAATTCCGTAAATTATTATCGCCGCGCCGCTTAAATTTAGCGCGTGTTTTTTAAATTTTTCGCTCGCGGCTTTTAAAACCAGCGCGTAAAAACTCATCGCAAAAAAGCTGACCGCGCCAAAAGTCGCGGCGATGGCTACGCCCTTTGCCCCGCTGCCGCTAGCCACGGCTAAAGCTAAAAAATAATAAACTACCCCGCACGGCAGCAGCCCGTTTAAAAACCCGAGCGCTAAAAACCCCGACACGCTATTTTTGGCGATCGCGGCTTTCATTTTTTCGTTTAAAATTTTGGATAAAAATACGTTTTTCTCGATGAAATTTAACACAGCTCCGCGCCTAATAAGCGCGACGCCCAAAACCGCCATAAAAACGCCGATAGCAAAAAACAGGTAGCCTCGCGCCGCAAGAGATAGCGTAAAAACGCCGCCAAGCGACCCGAAAATAAAGCCAAGTAGCATATAAGCGCAAATTCGAGCTAGGTTGTACCCCGCTATCATCGCTACGCTAAAAATTTTACCTTTGCCGTTCAAAAAGCGTGCCAGCGCGATAGCAAAACCGCCGCACATACCCACGCAGTGGCCAACCGAGCTAAGCGCCGCGACGCTCAATACCCCAACAAATTCCGCGCCGCTCATCAAATTTGACCGATAAATTTCATTTGTGAATTTTAGTCGCGCCGAGGTTAAATTCGGCTCGCAAATTTAGCCCTAAATTTAACTCAAATTTGACCGCGACTAGCAACTATAAAATTTCTAAAAATTGTTTAAAGATATATTTGCTCTCGCTCGGCCCGCCGCTAGCCTCGGGGTGATGCTGCACCGAAAATACCGGATAATCCTTGTACTTCACGCCCTCGATCGTGCCGTCGAAAAGATTTCTATGCGTGATCTCGGCAACCTGCGCGATCTCCTCTGGAACATTGTAGTTGTGATTTTGCGCCGTTATTTCGACTGCTTTGGTTTGCAAATTTAAAACCGGGTGATTTGCGCCGTGCTGACCGAATTTTAGCTTGTACGTCTCAAAGCCAAATGCGTTGCTAAGCAGCTGATGTCCGAGGCAAATGCCAAAAATCGGCACTCGCGCCTCGATCAGCTTTTTTATCTGCGCGATCTCGTTTTTTAGGGCCTTTGGCTCGCCCGGGCCGTTTGAGAGAAAGACGCCGTTTATCTCGCCGCTTTTAAATTTAGCGATGAGCTCGTCTGCTTGCACGTAGTGTGGGTAAATTTGCGTCTCAAGGCCGGTTTCGCAAAGCTCGTTTAGGATGTTTCGCTTTACGCCGTAGTCGATGACGGCGATCTTTTTGCCATTTGATTTTAGCGGAGCGTATGATTTGCTCGCGTGATCCCAGCCACCCTTTTCGTGAGCGTAAATTTGCTCGGTGCTCACCTTTGCTACGTAGTTTATCTCTGAGATTCTAGGCGAGTTTTCCAGAAGCTTTTTTAGCTCTTTTTCGTCTGAAATTTCAGTCGAGATCACCGCATGTAGCGCGCCGTTATCGCGCAGCATCTTGGTTAAAAATCTAGTGTCGACATCATAAACGCCAAATTTGCCCTGTTCTTTGAAAAATTCTTCCAAGCTTTTTTGCGAACGGAAATTTGACGGCGTAGCGTTAAAATCTCTCACCAAAACGCCGCTAGCGTGGATTTTCGCGCTCTCCATATCGTCCTCGTTTACGCCTACTATGCCGATTTCCGGCATGGTAAAAACGATAAACTGCCCCGCGTAGCTAGGATCGCTCATGATCTCCTGATAGCCGGTTAGGCTTGTGTTAAAGACCATTTCGCCGCTAGCCGTACCGCTCGCGCCAAAGGCCTTCGCCTGCAAAAAAACGCCGTTTTCAAGGTAGATATAAGCTCTCACAGCATGCCTCGTTTTCTTAGTTCGTCCTCGTACAGCCGCTCAAATACGATGTCGTACTCCTCGGTACCCGGGATTAGTTTGCGCTTGTAGCCGTCGATCTTGTCGATGACCACGTCTTGTAAAATTTCATACGTTTTTAGATACTCTTCGATCGAGCCATAGATGATGTTTTTGATACGATTTTCGGAAACCGTGTAGTCGATGAGCCCCTTTTTCCAAGCGCTTTCTAGCACGAGGTGAGCGACGTTGCTAAAGCGGTCTTCGTACGTAAGTATCACGCCGTACTCTTTGGCCAGCTTCTTTTTTACGAGCCAAAACATATTTTTTCTATCGACTTGCATGCTCTCCATGTCGTCTTCGTTCTCGGCGAGTACCTCGTTTACGCGCTCTTCAAGCGCCTTTTCTTTTTGTAAATCGTTATCTAAAATTTCTTTCGCGCATGCCGCTACGGGCTCTACTCCGCGCGTTAAATTTACGAATCCGGACTTTAATAAATCAATAGCTATTTTGTGCGCGATGTAGGGTGTGTGTGGGAGTTTTATACGCATTTTTACCTCTCTTTTTGGGCTTGATTTTAACCAAAATTTGGTAAGAAATACCTAAAATCTCACGGAGTTTTTGTTTTGACGGGCGTTTGTTTTAAGTAAAATTTGAAGCAAAATTTGACGCTCGGATAAAAATGCTTTTAAGACTGAGTACTATTTAAATTTAGGCTTTAGCGTTAAATTTGACGGCGGTACAATTTAACTTTTGGAGTCAAATTTGACCGCCAAAGGCACATTTAGCTTTCGCGTTATCCGAGCAAATTTGAGCTCAAATTTAGACGCAAACCGAGATAAATTTAGAGCGTTATAGCCCAAATTTACAAATTTAGCAGATTTCCCGCCGGGCCGTCTGGCGAGGTCGGAGAGACTTCCTGCGTTACGTTTTTTTCGGCTTTTATAAATGGCGGGCCTTGCTTGATTAAGAGCGTGATTTCAGACGCCGCGGCAGGCTCCATTTTAGCCATTATCGCAGAGATTTTTTTAGGGCTTAGCGAGTACATGATGCTAGCCGCGTCCGCCCTATCCATCGCGCTTAACACGTCTGCGGCGGCTTGATCTTTCATCTTGCCGTAGGTCTCGCCAACCTTGTCGCTAGTCATAGTTTTTAGCTCTTTTACGATTTCCTCGTTTTTCTTTATCAGCTGCTCGGTCTGCTTTTTTTCCTCTTGCACGCGGGCTAGAGTTGCGTTTATCTCGGCCTCCTTGACGGCTAGCTTGGCGTTTCGCTCCTCAAAAAGCGCCGCCGAACTCGCTCTAAAAGCCTCCAAACTCTGCCTTGCTTCGTCTATTTTAGCAAGCTCTCTTTTTAGCTCGTCTTTTCTGGTTTCAAAGATCGAAACGCAGTCCACCGGGATCTTAAAGCCGCTTTGACTCGCGCTTTGAGCGTTTACGTCGTTTGCGCCCCAAACGCATAAATTTAAAGTTAGTAAAATCAAAATTTTTTTCAAGCTTTCGCCTCTTTTTGCCTAGTAAAATTCATCGTCGCAAACTCGTCCAGAGCCGCCGCTTCGGCCTTTTTTATCTTTTCTATTTGCGCGCTAAAGTCCTGCATTTGCAGGTATTTCATCTTTTCGTACTCCAAATTTGCCGCCTTATGCTGCCGCTCGAGGTGCGCGATGTTTTTTTTCATTAGCTCGAGCCGCTCGGTTAGCAGATTTTTTTCTCGCCGCATCGCGCCAAGAAGCTCTAGCGAACCGCGCAGATCGGCCGCAGAGCCGCTGGATGGCATTTCAAATTTTGAAATTTGCTCGGCAGCCTGCGCTATTAAGCCCTCTATCATCGCGGCTTCATTTCTGGTTCTTGCTAAATTTAGCTCGATTTTGTCTAAATTTCGCTTTTTTATATTTACGATTTGCGTAAATTTGCTTTTCATCTTAGCGGACTATCGTGTCTTCGCGCTCCGGGCTCGTGGAAACGATGCCGACCTTTACGCCCGTGATCTCCTCGATGCGCTTGATAAAGGCCTTTGCATTTGCGGGAAGATCCTCAAATTTACGCGCTCCTTCTACCTTATCCCAGCCGTCAAGCTCCTCGTAGACCGGTTTTACGCCCTCTAAGTCGCTTGGGAAATACTCGATTATCTTGCCGTTTTTCTCGTAGGCTTTGCAGATTTTTACCTTTTTAAAGCCGTCTAAAACGTCAAGCTTCATTAGCGCAAATTTATCCACGCCGTCAAGTCTCGCCGCGTATCTCACGCCAACCGCGTCAAACCAGCCCGTGCGGCGCGGTCTGCCCGTAGTAGCACCGTATTCGCGTCCGATATCGCGTATCTTTTCGCCGTCCTCGCCCATATCCTCGGTCGGGAAAGCGCCGTTGCCAACGCGCGTGGTATAGGCTTTGATGATGCCGATTACCTCGCCGACGTTTTTAGGGCTTAGTCCGATGCCGCTGCAGCTGCCTGCGGTTACGGTGTTTGAGCTGGTTACGAAAGGATACGTTCCGTGATCGATGTCTAGCAGCGTACCCTGCGCGCCTTCTAGCAAGATTTTCTTATCCGCGTCTATCGCATCCCACACCATATGCGTGGTATCAACGATAAATTTACCCAGCGCCGCCTCGTAGCTCTTTAGCTCACCCAAAAGCTCATCGCGAGCAGGCGCTTTGACGCCTAAAACGTCTAAAAACGCTTTATTTGCCGCAAAATCGGCCAGAATCGCGTCGCAAAGCTTTTCGGGATTTTTTAGCTCACCGACTCGGTGTCCGCTACGGCTGATTTTGTCGCTATACGCAGGTCCTATGCCCTTGCCCGTCGTGCCGATAGCGTGCGCGCCTTTGGCTTTTTCTTTAGCTTGGTCGATTTGCGCGTGATAAGGCAAATTTAAATGCGCCTTGTCGCTGATAAACAGCCGTCCCGAGACGTCTCCAAACTGCTTTAACTCCTCGATTATCGCGGCCGGGCAGAGTACGACGCCGTTGCCAATGATGTTGATTATATTTTTATGAAGTATGCCCGATGGAACCTGATGCAGCGCGATTTTCTTGCCCTCTACGACGATCGTGTGACCCGCGTTGTGTCCGCCCTGACACCTGCACACCATATCGTAGCCGCCGCTTAGCAAATCTACGATCTTGCCCTTGCCTTCGTCTCCCCACTGCACGCCCACTATCACGTCAGCTTTGCTCATACTCTCTCCTTTTGATCTAAATTTTCGATTAACGCGTCGGTATATACGCCAAAACCGCTGCTTTTGATACCCTCTATCTCGTAGTTGCCGCCGCCGCTTAGCACGGCATTGCCGCCTAAAAATCTAAAAAACAGCTTGTCGTAATACCGCATCTTTGAATAATATAACGGAACAATTCTTAAATTTTCATATTTTACCGCCTGCGCCAGCTCTTTTATCTCCAGTAGCGCAGTTTTTATCTCGTCAGGTACTACCGGCAAAATCTCGTCGATATCTGCGACCGTATTTACGAAGGCTAGCCTTTTTAGCCACTCCTCGTTTTGGTTTAGGATTTTTTCGATCTCGCCGTGCTCAAATATCGAAATAGGTAAATTTAGCAGCCTACACACAATCTGCGGGATCGCGATGTGGCTGATTTGCAGCACGGGCGCGAGGTCAAACGACTCAAAAAGCTCCTTTGCGATCTTGACGCTGGTAGCCAGATCGCTCTCGCCGATTAGCTCGGCGCCGATTTGATAGATTTCAGTGCTCGGATACTTAAAAACCGGCTGGATGTAAAACCAGCGTTTAGGTTCGGTATCTTTTAGGCGTCTAAGCACGATGCGTACGACATCCACGGTGCTATCGGCGCGCAGGCTGATTTGGTGATTTTCGTGATCGCTAAAACGCACCAGAGCCGTCGGCTGTACGCTTAGGTGCTGATGATACGAGAAAAATGGCGTCACGATCTCGTGAAATCCATTTTTCTCCAAAATTTCACTCGCCGCGCGCTCAATCTTTCTTTTTAGTTTCGCGCTTTGTCCGAAATACAGCCTCGCGCCGCTTGGTATTTCGTGCTCGTAAACGCTCGCGTCAAATTCGCTCACTCTTGCTCCTTTGCTTTTGATTCGTCCGTGTTTGCCTCCGGCTCTCTCCATGGTAGCTCGTGAAACGCCGCTACGAAGTAGCTAGGCTTTGAGCCGCTGTAAACGGTCGCAATATCAAGCTGCTCGAGATAAATTTCGCCGTTCTTGCGCTTGTTGTAGATTTCCCTACTATAAAAGCCCTTCGTTAGCAAGCTTTGCCACATATGCTCGTAAAATTTAGCATCGTGTACGCCTGATTTTAGTAAATTTGACGGCTTGCCGATGGCTTCTTCTTTGGTGTAGCCGCTCATCTTACAAAATGCTTCGTTGGCGTCTAAAAATACTCCGTCTAGCCCGACTACGGCGACGGCTTCTTGCGCGTTTGCAAACAAGCTTAAAATCGTATTTTTATACGCGTACTCTTTGCTATCGTTTAGTCGCGCTATCTCCATGCCTGTTTTTGCGGTCAAATTTGCCGCCAGCTTGCTCTCGATGAAATACCCGATCACCTCATCCACGGTTTTGCCGTCTTTTGAGATAAATTTGATAAATACGCTGCAGTTTATGACCTCTAAATTTTTCCTTATCAGCCTGCAAGATTGTAGCGACTCGTTCTCTTTTTTGAGCGAAGCCGCGTTAAATAGGCTAAATTTGATGTTAAATTCATTCGCGAGCCTATCTCGGTCATCTGAATGGATGATGTTTTTAAACTCAAATTCATTTGAGAGTATTTCGCTTTTTTTGTATCCCAATGCGCGCTCTATATTGTCCGAAACGCTTGATATATCGCCTATAAAGCGGTCCTTCCAAACCACGCTAAACAGCGGCGAGTGAGCGTCTATCTCGCTTTGCTTTTGCGCGTTTTTCTTTAGAGCATTGCTCTTCGTAACGTCTTTTACGACGCAAAAGCCGATCTTTTCGCCGTTAGATAGCTCGTAGTTTTGCTTGTAGATGCGCACCTGTTTTATCTCGCCACCCTCGGCAAAATGGTTCGTTTCGTAAATTTCGCCTTCGCCTTCTTGCTGCGTTTTCATATCGGTCAAATTTGACGCATTTAGCTCGGCTAAATTTTTGCTTTTTATCGCTTCCTCGCTAAATCCGTAAAACTCGCACGCCCTCGCGCTTGCCTCGACGATCCTGCCGCTTTTTGCGTCGATTAGCAGTAAGATAAAAGGTCCTTTTTCAAACAAAAATCCGAATTTACGCGAATACTCCTCAAATTTCGCCTTTTTCTCGCCGAAATCTCCGTAAAATTTGACGATCTCGTCCGAGATTTGATCAAATTCTTCTACCGAGCCGAATTTCGCGTATGCTTTGATCTCCTCGCCGTCGCCGGCTTTTGCGACTAAATTTTTGATAGATAAAACGGGCTTTATGACGGAGTTTTTGACGAATTTGACGTAACGAATCGTAAAGATAGCACCCACGGCCAAAAATGCAACGCAGATTAGTAAAAATATTAAATTTTCTTTTACGAATTTACCCATAGAATAGCTTGAAACCACGGCTAAACCGATCCCGGGAACTTTTTGGATATAATAAATCTCGCTATTTAGCGAGCCTAAATTTGCAAATTTTACTTCGTCGCTGTCTAGATAATCAACGTCCACGTCGTAAAGATCAAAGATGTTTTTGCGCTCTAAAACTAGCTCGGGGTTTTGGTGAAATACGATTCTGCCGCTTTTATCTATCGCGAACGAATTTACGCCGATCCTCTCGTATCCGCGCGCAAACTCCTCGTAAATCGCCGTAAAGCGTATGAGCGTAGCCACCATTTTGCCGTTTTTCATCTTTTTTGCGACGAGTCTCGTCGGTACGTCGCTTTTGTCAAACATAAACTCTGATCTTAAAATTTTATCCTCAGGCTCGTTTTCCCAAGGCTTTGATAGGAAAAAAGCGGAGTACGTGTCGCGCAAATTTTCATCGCTGACAAACTCTATCTCGCCGCGTTCGTTTACGACGAAAAAGGCCATGTATTCGTTATTGTTTTTTACGGCAAAGTCGAAAATAACATTTGCGTCAAATTCGGGCGCATCGATGTATATTTCGATAAGCCTTAGCTCGTTATTTATGATTGAGGCGCGCTCTTTGAGGAAAATTTTAAAGTTAGAATTCGCAGCGTAAATATCCTCTTTTACGCCTTCAAATTTTAAATTTAACCCAAAGCTAGCAGCGCATATCAGAAATACAGCGGTAGCAAAAAGCACCACGTATATCCTGCCTAAAACGGCGCGTGCGAGAGGAAATTTAGAGGCGGATGAACTAACCAAAAAAAAAAACTTAAATTAATTTAATATAAACGGCTTATTGTAGCTGAATTTTGCTTGTTTTAAGATAATAAACGTAGAAGTTTTGGCGAGAGGATGAGAGAATCGAACTCCCCGCGAAGCGGTCAACCGCCCCGCCATCGGATTTGAAGTCCGCGAGCGCCACCAGATCGCTTTATCCTCCGCGTCGTTGGATGATGAGCGCGATTATAACTAAATTTATATAAATTTTAGTTTGATTTCTATAGTATTTGGAGAAAATTTTATAGGTCGGCGATGAAAAAGCTATTTGTGCGATTTTTTTTAAAAAACCTTCTCATTTTTTCGCCGATTTTTTTCCTTGGCGGTTGCCTCGAGCTCTTTACGACCGTGACGCCGCTAACGGGCATAAACGTCTACGACGCCTACCAGATCAGCAAAGACGAGCGCGGCATATATTCGATAACGAAAGATAAATTTATAAAAACAAAAATCCAGACTAAAATTTTAGCCTCAAGCGGGCTTAGCAACCTAAACGTGGATGTCGAGAGCTTTTACGGCGACGTGTATCTCATCGGCGTGGTGCCTGACGCCGAGCACAAAACCAAACTCGTAGAACTAGCCAAAAATACCGACGGCGTGAGCAAAATCTACACGTATATTAGATTCCCTAGCGACGGCGGCGAATGCGAAAGCAACCTCGCCATAATGTTAAATTTAAAAAATAATTTTTTTAAAGATAGCATAATCAGCGGCACAAGCGTGAGAGTGAGCGTAGTGCAATGCAACGTCGTATTTACCGGCATCATCACCGATATCGAGCAGGAAAAACACGCGATCTGGTACGCCAAGCACATCGACGGGGTGAGAGACGTTTACTCTTTTCTTAAAGTTATGAAAGAGTAGTTTTTCCTTCAAATTTGAGTCAAATTTGAAGCGCCCAGGTCTATACAGTACGTTTTAAATTTATGCAGTCAAATTTGCAAATTTACCAGGACAAGAGACAAATATTCTAGACAGAATAGGCGTAGTTTAAATAGTTTTTGATTAGGCGTGA
>NZ_AOTD01000230.1 GCF_000344295.2 Campylobacter showae CC57C
GTCCAACATCTGCGTAAAAATTCGGCCGTCGAGCCCTTTAAGCTTGAAATTTTAAAGCGGCTAAAATTTACGCCCGTTTGCGTTTCAAACGCGACTTACGAATTTTACGCCGCTCAGATAAATATGCCTAAAAACGTGGTTTATAATCCCGTGGAGGCGCCTATTTTGAAGCAGGAAAAGTCTGAAGCGGGCGAAAATTTGAGCCATTTGCAGACAAATTTAAAAGATAGCGGCGACGATAAAAGCGCCGCTCTAAAAGCCAAATTTGACGCCAAAAAGATAAATATCGTAATGCCCGCAAATTTTTTGACGCTTAAAGGTCACGAGCTAGTTTTCGACGCGCTTGCTGGGCTAAAAAGAAGCGATATAAAGGTTTATTTCGCGGGCGCGGGCGAGCTAAAAGCGGGCGCGAAAGCCAAATTTGACGCGCTGATAAAATCTGACAAAGCCGAGTATCTAGGCTTTGTTTCCAAGATGGACGAGATTTATGCAGCGCGCGACTACGTGCTTGGATTTTCCAGCGACGAAGGGTTGCCTAGGGTCGTCATCGAGGCGCTTGGCTGCGGGCTTGGCGTGGTGTACTCTGATATCGCCGTCATAAGGGAGATTTATGAAATCTCCTCGAAAAAGCAAGATTTTTTTATAGTTCAAAGAAGCTCGGATGCGCTTTTAGCCTGCTTTGAGAGCTTGCGAAAACCCGCCTCAAAAAGCCCCGACGATGCCGTTATAAAGGCATTTAGCATAGAAAATTATCTTCGCGGGATAGATAGGATATATAGCGAACTTTGACGAAGGCCTCGATGTCTGCGAGGTTTTGCTCGCTAAGCTCGAAAAACGCGCTCGCGTCGATATCCCGCACGGTTTTAAACACGGAGCTAACGGGCGGCAAATGCGAGTTTATCACGAGCGAGTCGGCGACGCCCCTTTGCTCGCTGGCAAAACAAGGCCCCATAAGGCAGATCGTGGGTGTGTGCATGCTATCTGCGACGTAGTAGTTGCCGGTATCGGAGCTTGCGTAAAGCTGCATCTGCGAGAGGTAAAACGGCAACTCCTCAAGCTTGATTTTATCTATCAAAGAGATGATTTTTAGCTCGTTTTCGCCAAATTTTTTCACGTAGGTATCGCAAATTTGCGAGCTAAAATTTGACTCACCGCCAGTACTGCTTTCGCTGCAAATTTGAGCTTTTGGTTGCTCTTCGTTTGCATTTTTAAGATCGCCGCAAATTTCGCTCGCGCCATTGCCGGCTAAATCCGCGAAAATTTGTCGTCGGCTCAAATTTTCCGCCCGTTTTTCATTCACATTTTCAGCGAGCAGGTTTTTTAGCAGCGCCGCCTCCTCGCCGACGCCGAAAATGTAAACCTCGCAGTCAAATTTAGCGAAAATTTCAAATATTTTTTCCCAAGTATGTTTTGGCGGCGTTTTCATTTTATTACCCGCGCTTAGGCTCACGCCGATCTTAAATTTACCGCTTTTTATTAGATTTTCTTGCGGGATAAATAGCGGTTTTTGCAAGCATTTTTCATATTTTAGCTCGCTAATGCCGACCGTTTTTAGGTAGGTTAGCAGCGTGAGATCTTGCAGAGTGTGCGGTACTTTTTTCATGCCGAGCGCGAGCAGGGCAAAGTCACTAGATGCTGCGTAGTGATGCACGGCGACGATGTTTTTAGCTAGAGTGCAGCGCGCCAAAAAGAGATTTAGACTGTTTGGCATCAGTACGTAGACGCTCTCGTAGCCGCGCGAAAAAAGCTCAAGCGCGAGCCCTAGTTTTGAGGCTTTTTTACGTTTTACGCCGTTTATCGTAAATATCTTTTCCATTCGCCGGTCGTGTTTTGCGAAGGCTAGGTTTATCTCGTCGATGAGTACATCAAATTTGCCCAGCTTTTCAAAGATCACAGTTGAGTTTGCGTAGTCGCCGATTTTAGCGGTTTGTATGAGTAAAATTTTATTGGATGCCTTTTTAAAATAGCTTGTTATTTTAAGGCACGGCCAAAGCATTAGATAAAATAAAAAATATATCAAAAATAAATCCTTTGATTTAATAAAATAGGCTATTTTACACGATTTTTAATTAAATATTGTTATAATCACGCACTTAATAAAATGGAGAGTGTATGATCAAGCAGAAGGCGTTTGATTTTTGTCAAAATTTAATAATATATCTTCTCTTTCTGTTTATAGTTTGCGAGCATCACGTAAGCTTTACCGCTGTTAAAAACATATCGCTCTATACTGCTGTTTTGCTAGCTTTTACAATGTTATTTTTGCGTAAAGATGAAATATTTCAAAGAATTAAATCAAATTTTAGTCATGCTAAAATAAGCCTAATATTTTTAGCTTTATTTGTTGCTTATGCGCTTTTGATATCTTGTTTTCCATATGACGATTCTTTTGGTTCTGCAAAAAAAGCTTTTAGCGAATTTGGAAGAGGAATTGCATTTTTATTTGTAGTGCTTGTTTGTTCAAATGGCAAAGAAAGACAACAAAATATTATTTTTTATGCCATATTGGCGGCATTTATTTTTATTACCGCTTACTATGCGTTGCCTATTTTTGAAAATTTAGACAAAATTTCAAGCACAGACCCTGAGGCCGGGAGAATAGCAAATAGAGGTTATTCGTTGTTTGTAGACAGATTTATGGTGTTTGCTTTGTTGGGTGTAATACTTTTTAAAAGCAATGCAGTAAAAGTTTTTATGATTATTTTTTGTTGTATTGCTATTGCTATGGATATATTAGGTGGAGCTAGGGGTAGCTGGCTTAGCGTATTTGTTGCTTTTGCTTTGTTGTTTATATTCTTGGTTTTTAGTAAACATAGAGATTTTTTAAAGAAAAATTTTAAAAAGTTATTTACCGTTGGAGTGCTTTGTTTTTTATGTATAGGAGTATTATTTTCTGGTTCTTCTATCGCAAAATATAAATTCTCACAAGGAGCAAATAGCGCAGGCAGGGATTTAATATTAAAAGAAAGGCTGCCGTTGCTTTTTGAAACCAATAGATGGATGTGGGGACTTGGGCACGGTGAGCATTTATACGATAAATTTTTAGCAGATAAGTCGGATGAAAAGGGTATTGAAATTTTTATGATGTCCATAAGGGACGGAAAAAGACATTGGTTTAATGATGAGCCTTTTTTTATAGGCAATATATATTATTATGGAGTTATCGGAGTTTCATTTTTATTTTTATCATTTTTCTATCTATTAAAAGAAAGTTTAATTTCGTTTAAGTGCACGCAAAATTTATTATTTGCCGGAGTCCTTATTTCGGCTATAGCATATTTTGGTATAAGAGGACTATTTGAGACATATAATTTAAGAATTTTATACCTTTTTTATTTAATAGGATTTCTCATTTTATTTAAATCCAAGGTTGATGCAAAAAATGAGCGTTAGCGTTTTGATGTACCATCACGTTTTAAAAAAGGGCGGATTTATCGCCTCTGGCGTTGAGGATTTTGCCTCGCAGATGCGGTTTTTAGCTGAGGCGGGCTATAAAACTCTGAGCGCGGCGGAGTATACCCTGTACAAAAAAGGCGAGCTGGCCGTGCCTAAAAAAAGCGTCCTCATCACCTTTGACGACGGTTGGAAGGACAACTACGTCTACGCCTATCCGATCTTGCGCGAGTTTGGGCTACGGGCGACGATATTTTTAGTGACGCAGTGGATAGAGCGCGCGAGCATGCGGCAGGGCGAGTTTGTAGAGCTAACGCACCAAGAATACAAAAAAGCAGCCTCCCAGCGCCCGCAGGACGTGTTTTTGAACCTTGACGAGATAGCGGCGATGCGGGATGTTTTTGACTTTCACTCGCATACGCATACGCATTTTGACGAGTATTTCGGCGCGCTCTCGCCTGAGGAAAATTTCGCTCGGTGCCGCGAGTTTATGCGAGCAAATTTGGGCTTTGAAGATAAAATTTTATGCTGGCCGCGCGGTAAATACGACGAAAATTTGATGCGTCTAGCTAGACGGGCGGGCTACGAGGCGTTTTTCACGACGCAGCGAGGTATAAATAGACCAGACGGCGATTTGTCCGCTATCAAGCGCATCGCTGCTAAAAAGGACGCCGCATGGCTAAAGCGAACGCTTTTTATCTATCAAAACGACATTTTGGGCGGGATATACTCAAAGATAAAGAAGTAAAATTTGCTCTAAATTTAAGATAAATTCAGGCGTCGTTTTTGCGAGTCTAGCTCAATTTTGACTCAAATTTGAAAAGCGGTAAATAATAGATGTAAATTCGCGCGGCGAGGTTTCTGCTCGCTGTGGCGTCTAAAGGATCGTTATGAAATTTCGCAAACTTAAATTTAAAATCATAGCCGTAGCGCTGCTTCTAACGGCGATACTGGGCGCCGCATTTATTCGAATAATCCCCGATTTTTCCACTTCGCGAGGCTTTGCGATAGTTTCCCTTTCCAACTACAACAAATACAAGCAAGGATACTGTCTAAAAGAGGATAGAATTTTACCAAAGGAGGAGCTGTATAAAAGAGCTATTTTGGATTTTCTAGGAAAAGGTAAAATAATTCTTTATACTGTAAGGAGCAATGATTGTAAAAAATCCAAGAATATCGATAAATGCAGAGATATCTATAATAAAATGCTGAATTATTACGCTGCTTATGGGTATGGCAATAAAATAACGTATGATAAAGTATTGGAAATAAACCGAGATAGAAATGTCTCTTATAATAAATCAAGATATAGCTATTTTGAATTACTCAATTTAAAGCCTATTGTTTTGACGCAGGAGTCTATAAGCGTAAATTTAGATAAAAATAGTGCAGGATTTACTACTCCGATAATTCAATTGGTAGGCGAGCATGAGTATTATCTATATAATGGAGATGGCATAATTCTAAATAGAAATAAATTGGCTTTTACCTACATCTATCTTTTTGATAACGAAAAATTTATGGAACAAATAGATAAAGAATTAAGTTGGTATGAGAACCATAAAGCAGATCTTAAACAAAATATTAGCTATTTAGAATTTGACAACTGCGGCACTACGAAAACTGATATAGACAAAAGTGTTGAGAGCATGATAAAAGAATTGGCAGATATGCCCCGATAAAGGTCAAGTAGTGCGCAGGATAGTAAACGCGGAGCAAAGGTATAAATTTCACAGAGCGGCGAGATATTTGCTCGCTTAGCGGGTGGTTTTCTTGCTTGATTGGTGGGCGGCGTCTTTGATTTTGGCGGTTTTGCCTTTTGAGGGCGCGCTAAGGATTGCCGTTTTTGCGGCAATATTTGCGATTTGGCTTGCGCGCTGTTTTTGTATTTGTGCAAAAGGTATAAAAACTTTAAGCCAAGCAAGCTGTTTGTAAAAAATCCAAATCTCAGTTTGCTGCTTTTTGCGGTAGAAAATTTATCGCTCGGCGCTTTTTAGGGTGGGTTTTTGGCGTGCTTGGCGGAGGGATATTTTTGGGGCGAGCGTGCCACCGGCTGGAAGCATAGCGTTTGCGTTCGTGCCCGTTTGTTTGCTCATTTTTGTGATCTCGTATATGTTTAATGAAAAGAAGGCCTAGGCGTCAAAGTTTAAACGCCCAAATTTATAAAATCAAGAAGGTTAAATTTAACGGCAAGTGTTTAAAACAAATTTGACTTTATGACAAGTCCGGCCGATAAATTTTATCGTCAAATTTAACCAAAGCAGCCAAATTTACCGCTTACGGCTCAGATTTGCTCGTAAAATTTAGCTAAAACGGCCGAATTTTACAAAGTGCGCTTAGTTTTGGCTCAAATTTTCCCTGATTTTGCTTTTTATCGCCTCCAGCTCCTCTCCCTCAAATCTCATCAGCGTTCGCTCCACGCCGTGCTTTATCATCCCCTCTTTGTCGCACGGCACGAAGTCCCAGTCCTTTTGAAATACCGCGTGCTTGCCCATGGTTTGGTTGCCGTTGCGCTGCGTGTAGCCGTTTTCGTTTAGATCGTTATCCCACGGCCCCCACTCAAACGCCCCGCTAGGCCCAAACAGCGCGATCACGGGCACGTCGTTGGCTGCAGCTAAGTGCATGATCGCCGTATCTACGCCGATAAACATTACGGAGCGCTTGGATAGCGCGGCGGTTTGCTTTAGGGTGAGTTTGCCGCCTAGATTTACGGGGCTAGAGGAGCACAGTGCCAGCACGGCGTCTAGCTTTTTTAGCTCGGCGTCGTTATTGTCGGCCGTTAGCACTATTCGCACGCAAAGACCTTCGCAAAAGTCGATTATCGCAGCCATGGTTTCGTCGTCCGCGCACTTAAACATCCAGCGGCTAGTTAGGTGCACGTGGATAAATTTAGGCGGCAAATTTAGATGGCTGATACAATCTGGATCAAAGTACACGCTAACTCTTTTGCCGCTAGGCTCAAGCCCGAGCGCGGCCAAGGCGTCTAGATTTCTATCCACGGTGTGGCGCAGGCCTCCTATTTTTGGGGCTTTGTGCGTTATTATTTTATTTACGGTCTTGTTTTTGCCCTCAAAGCCCACGATGGTTTTTATCTTGGCGTATTTGGCGACGATGATGCCGCGGTCGCCCGTGGTAGTCTGCACGGCGATGTCGTATTTTTGCTTTTTGATCGCGCGGATAAACTTTAACTCGCGCCAAAGGCGTTTAAAAAAGCCGACCTCTTTTATATTTGCGCGGTCGTAGATGTGGATGTTTTGGATGTTCGGGTTGCCCTCGATCATCGCCTCGGTGCCCTTGTTTAGTGCGAAATCTATCTGCGCTTCAGGGTAGATGCGGCGCAGGTTTTCGATGAGCGGAGTCGTGAGTAACACGTCGCCGATGTTTCTAAATTTCATAACTAGGATTTTGATTTTTTTATCTTTCATTTTACGTACTTCCAAAATGTATATTGCGCGTAGAGCCTTGCTATCACGTAGCCGCGCCAGCCCTCGCGCCAGCCGCCTTTTAGGAAAAATAGCTTAAAAAACGTCCATGCGGGGTTTAAAACGGCCTTAAATTTGCTTGATTTTGCGCCCTTTGCGCCCAGGCTCGAATAGCGATTTTGCTTGGCGATAAACTGCTCGATGCTGTCGTATGCGTAGTGTTTGAAGTGGTTTTTTAGCCTGCCGATTTCATTTTTGGCGGCGGTTAAATTTGTGCCGTTTGTGGTGTTTGCCGAGATTTGTTCGCCCGTTTTTGCCGCGCTTTTTAAAACGACCTTTTCGTGTATCTCGCGCCCGTCAAATTCCGCCCGCGTCTTGTCAAAAAGCCTAACCGTGCAGTCGGGATAAAGCCCCATCGTGCGCACTTCTTTGCCGAAAAAGATATTTGCGCGGGCTACCTCGTACGCGCAAAACTCGGGTCGCTGTAAAACCTGCAAAATTTCCTCCCTCAGCGGCTCTAAAATCACCTCGTCGCTATCTAGCACGAAAACCCAGCGATTGCGCGCTAGATCCACGCCCAGCTGCTTTTGCGCGCTAAATCCCAGCCATTTTTGCTTATGAAATTTGACGTTTTTAAACCCTGCGCAAATTTGCTCCGTAGCGTCCTGCGAGCCGCTATCTACGACTACGACTTCATCTGCAAATTCGCAGCTTTTTAGCACCTCGGCGAGGTATTTTTCGCTGTTAAGCGTGAGGATAACGACGCTTAGCATTTATAAATTTCCTCGTTAAAATGCTTAAATCGCTTGTGAAACCAAAAATACTCGCTGGGCTTCTCGCGTACGGCGGCCTCTGTGGCGTCTGATTGCGCTTGCGTGGCCTTTAGTACGGCTTCGTCTTTGTCAAAATCCCTAATATCAATCGGCGGGAAAAAGCAAATTTCGCTGAGTTTTGCCCCTTTTTCGCGGATAAAGGCGGGGACGATGAGGGCGTCCGTTTTTTGCGCGAAAATGCTAACTGCGGGCGTATGTAGGACCTTTCGTCCAAAAAATTTAACCTCTACGCCCTCATCTTTGGCGGTGTTTTGATCGACTAGGATGCCGACTAGTCGGCGCGCCTTAACCGCTTTTAGGATTTGCTTGGCGCCGCCCATTTTATCGATGAGCTCAATATCAAAGCGGGTGCGATTTGCCGCCAAAATGCGCTGCATGACTGCGCTATCAAGCGCGCGTCCGACGATGCTAACGCCGCCAAATTTCGCCGCCATCGCTAGCGAAAATAGCTCCCACTGCCCGTAGTGCGCCGTTTGCACGATGATCGGGCGGCCCGAGGCGAGCGCACTTTGAAAGATTTGCTCGTTTTTAAATTCGACTTTTTCTAGGATTTTTTCCTTGCTCGCGTTTTGATTTTTTATAAAATTTACCGCAAATTTGGCGAAGTTTCGGTACGTGTCTTTGATGATACGCTCTTTTTGCGGGGCCGTGAGCTCCTCAGCGTAGGCGAAATTTAGATTTGCTCTGATGATTTTGGTGTGCTTGGCGTCAAATTTATAAAACAAAAACGCGATGAAATTTAAAAAAGGATCCAGCAAAAACGCGGGCGTAACGGTAAAGATAAATTTAAAAAATCTATAAAGCCAAAGGTAAAATAAATCACGCATCAAGTAGCCTTTTTGCCGCGTTTGCGATAGTCTGCGGAGCGATATCTCGCACGCAAAAGTCGCTTTTATCTATCTTTTTTGCGTCTATTTTTTTGCCTGCGTCAAGCGTTAAATTTACGGGCGTCGCGTAGGCGTTTCGCTCGGCAGGTCTGTTGCCAAAAATCGTGATAGAGGGGCGATTTTGCGCCCAAGCTATATGCGTCACGCCGCTATCGTTTCCGATAACTAGATCGCAGCTTGAAATGAAGCTCACGAGCTCTTTTAGGCTTAGATTTAGCGGTTTTGCGTTTGAGTTTTGGATCAAATTTAGAGCCTCTTTTCCCTCTTTTTCACCGTTAAAGCAGACGAAAATTTCATTTTTCGGCTCGTCAAGCAGAGCGATAACATCGCTAAATTTATCATAAATTTTACTCGGCTCGCTAGCAAAAGGTGCGATCAAAATTTTCTTTTTTGAGCTTTCAAATTTACTTTGAGAAGCACTAAAACAAGGTTGCTTGGCTAAAATCTCATCCTCGCTAAAACTAAACCCCAAAGCAAAAGCCGTAAGGCCCAAATTTCGCAAGATGATGTTTTTGGAGTAGTCGCAGCTAAATTTATGCCCGTAAAACATCGCCGCTAGCGGCTCTTTCACGCTAAATTTATCAAATCCGTAACTGTTTTTTCCAAGAAGCTTCGCAACCGCGGCGGATTTGAGAAGTCCTTGCAGGTCGATGACGTAGTCAAATTTGCCCTCTTGCTTAGCAGACGCGATCAGCTCCAAGCTTTTTTTGTATTCGCCGTTTTTTAGCGGTAGCGATACGACGTGCGAAATTTGCGGACAAAGGAACAAAATCTCGCTAAATTTAGCGTCGGCAAACCACGTTATTTTCGCTTCGGGCAAGTGTTTTTCGATAAACTGCAAAATAACTACCGCGTGGACGATGTCGCCCAGGGCGGAGAGCTTGATAACGGCGATGTTTGGGCTTAAATTTTTACTC
>NZ_AOTD01000231.1 GCF_000344295.2 Campylobacter showae CC57C
ATTTTACGAATTTGGCGCAAAAATACGGCACACCTCTTTATGTTTACGATTTTGACTACATGGCACATCGCTACGAAGCGCTAAAAAACGCGTTTCACGCTAGAAAATCTCTCGTATGCTACGCCGTTAAGGCAAACTCAAATTTAAGCGTTTTGAAATTTTTAGCCAGGCTTGGAGCCGGATTTGACTGCGTGAGCGTAGGCGAAGTTAAGCGCGCGCTACTAGCGGGGGCTAAAAGCTATCAGATCATCCTAAGTGGCGTTGGCAAGCGCGACGACGAACTCAAATTTGCGCTAGAAAACGAAATTTTGATGATAAATTTAGAAAGTGAAGCCGAGATGAACCGCCTGGAAGCGATCGCAAAACAGCTCGGAAAGTCCGCTCGCATCAGCATCCGCGTAAATCCAGACATCGACGCTAAAACGCATCCCTACATCTCTACCGGACTAAACGAAAATAAATTCGGCGTAGATCTGCAAACGGCTAAAAAAATGTATCTGCACGCCAAAAACTCGCCGCATCTGGAGCCTGTAGGTAGCCATAGCCACATCGGCTCGCAGATAACCGACATCAAGCCCGTTATCGAAGCGGCAAAGATCGTGGCAAATTTGACTCGCGAACTGAAAGCGGCGCAAATCGACATCAAATTTTTTGACGTCGGCGGCGGCATAGGTATCGTTTACGGCGATGAGAGCGAGCCTGATCTATACGAATACGCGCAGGGTATTTTGGCAAATTTAAGCGGCCTGGACGTCACGGTAGTTTGCGAGCCGGGACGCTTTATCGTCGGCAACGCGGGATATTTTCTAACTAGCGTACTTTACGAGAAATTTAACAAAAACAAGCGCTTTGTTGTCGTGGACGGCGCGATGAACGACCTCATACGCCCAAGCCTCTATCAGGCTAGGCATAAAATTTTTGCTATTAGCGGTGGCAAGACTCTTTGCGAGTGTAAGACTGAGCAGCTTCGGGAGCTCAAATTTAGCCCTTGCGACGTGGTCGGACCGATCTGCGAGAGCGGCGATTTTTTAGCAAAAGATCGAAATTTACCGCCGCTAAACCCAGGCGATCTAGTCGTCATCAAATCAGCAGGTGCATACGGCTTTGCTATGAGCAGCAACTACAACACTCGTGGGCGCGCCGCGGAGGTTGCGGTAAAGGGCGGCGAGGACTTTTTGATAAGACGCCGCGAGAGCTTCGAGGACGTAGTGGCGCTGGAGCGAGAATTTTTAGGCTAGGGAGCGAAAATGCAAAACATAAACGACCTTAGAAGCGAGATAGATAAGATCGACGATGAGGTGCTAAAGCGCCTAAACGAGCGCATGAATTTCGTGCGAAAGATCGGCGAGCTAAAGCAAACCAGCGGCAGCGCGATATACCGCCCCGAGCGCGAAAGAGCGATCCTAAACCGCCTCGAGGGGCAGGACTCCGCGTTTTTAAATAAAGCTGCGATCGAGGCGATTTATCTTGAAATTTTTGCCGTCAGTAGAAACCTCGAGATGCCCGAAAAAGTCGCATATCTAGGGCCTGAGGGCACCTACACGCACCAAGCCGCCGAGAGTCGTTTCGGCGCGATGAGCGCGTATCTGCCGCTAGCTAGTATCGAGGCGGTTTTTACGAAACTAAAACACAAAGAGGCCAAATACGGCGTCGTGCCGATAGAAAATAACACCGAAGGCGCAGTGGGAGCGACGCTAGACTGCCTAGGACGGTTTGATAGCGTCAAGGTCGTGGCTGAAATTTACATGGATATTCATCATATTTTTGCGAGCAAGTGCGAAAATTTAAAGGATATCAAGCGCATCTACTCGCACCCGCAAGGCTACAATCAGTGCCGCAAATTTTTAGACGATCATATGCTTTCAGCCGTCGAATTTATCCCGGCAAAATCGACCGCGCAGGCCGCGCAGCTAGCTAGCAGCGAGCCAAATTCAGCCGCCATCTGTTCTAAGATCGCCGCCAAGCTTTACGGCGTGCCGATCTTGTTTGAGACGATCGAGGATAACGCCGCAAACCGCACGAGATTTTTTATCTTAAGCGATTTTAAAAACGAGCGAGCGCAAAAAAACAAAACATCTATATTAGCAAAGACCGAGCATCGTCCCGGCGGGCTCGTGGAGCTGCTACTAGCCTTTAGAGACGAGGGTATAAATATCACCAAACTAGAGAGTCGCCCGATAAAACAGCGCGAATTTAAGGCGAATTTTTATATAGATTTCGAGGGGCACATCGACGACGACAACGTCCAAAAAGCGATACAAAAAGCGATAAGCTACGGTCACGAAATCGCGTGGCTGGGAAGCTACGTCGCGTGGGAGGAATGAGATGAAATTTAACGAAAATTTGGCAAATTTAGTGAGCTATGAGGCGGGCAAACCTATCGAGCTAGTCGTGCGCGAATACGGCATCGACGCAAAAGACGTCATCAAGCTAGCCAGCAACGAAAACCCGTACGGCACGAGCCCCGCGGTAGTAAAAGCAGTCAGCGAGATAGTAAATAAAATGCACCTCTACCCGGACGACAGCTACTTCGAGCTAAAGGCTGCGCTAGCTAGTAAATTTGGCGTTAGCGAAAAATCTATCGTAATAGGCTCGGGAAGCGATCAGATAATAGAATTTGCCGTGCATGCAAAGGCGAACGCAAAGAGGGGAATTTTAACTGCGGGCATAACATTTGCTATGTATGAAATTTACGCTAAAGTAGCGGGCGCGAAGGTCTTTAAAACAAAGAGCAAAGAGCATGATCTAGGCGAGTTTTTGCAAATTTACAAGGCTAAAAAAGACGAGATCGGCGTTATATTTTTGTGTGTACCAAATAACCCTCTCGGAGGCTGCCTAGACGCCGAGGAAATTTATAAATTTTTAGAGCAAGTCGATACCGATACGCTCGTGGTTATCGACGGCGCGTATCAGGAGTTTGCTAAATTTAAAGACGCAAAAAAAGAGATAAAGCCGAAGGGGCTCATAGCTAAATTTCCAAACGCGATATATCTGGGCACGTTTTCTAAGGCTTATGGCCTTGGCGGTATGCGCGTAGGATACGGTATCGGCGAAGAAAGTGTGATGAGCGAGCTGGGTAAGCTAAGAGCGCCGTTTAACATAACGACGCTTAGTTTAAAAGCGGCTATCGAGGCGCTAAAAGACGAAGAATTTGTAAACATGACGCTTGAGACGAACTTTGAGGAGATGAAAAAATATGAAAAATTTGCCGACCTTCACGGCATAAAGCGTCTACCAAGCTTTACGAATTTTATCGTTTTTGAATTTGAGCGTCAAAACGCGAGCGAGCTTGCTCAAAATCTGTTAAAAAAAGGTATAATTTTACGTGATCTAAAAGGCTACGGATTAAACGCGGTTCGCATAACGATCGGACTGCCTAGTCAAAACGACGTAGTTTTAAAACAAATCGAGGAAAATTTAAAATAAATGGATTTTAAAACCGCAGTTCAGCAAATCGGCCAGGTCTATCACAATCTCTCGTTAAGGCAACGCCTAGTCGCCGCGGGCTCGATCATACTCGTGGTCGGCTTTTTGGTGTTTTTGAGTGTTTACAAAAGCTCAAACGAAAACTACGACGGCTATAGCGTACTATTTGAAAACACCTCAGCCGCAGACTCTGCGTTAATTATTCAGCAGCTTGAAAAAGATAAGGTAAAGTATAAAATTGTAAACGAAGGCACGATTTTGGTGCCAAATTCGGACGTTTACCGCGAGAGGATTTCAATCGCGTCGCTTGGGATTTTAAAAGACGGCAAGGTTGGATTTGAGATTTTCGATAAACAAGAATTTGGCGCGACTGATGCCGAGCAAAAGGTTAAATTTCAGCGCGCGCTCGAGGGCGAGCTAGCCCGCACGATCGAAAGTCTAGCGCCGATAAACAAAGCCATCGTGCGCATAGCGATACCAAAAGAAACGCTTTTTACCGAGCGAGCCACTCC
>NZ_AOTD01000232.1 GCF_000344295.2 Campylobacter showae CC57C
CAAGCCCCTTCCCCCTTAACAAAGAAGCAAAACGACCTCAAACAATCTTTTTTGTTTAGATGGTTTTTAACACATGGCGTCAAATTTAATCAACCCAAATTTAGCATTTTCGCGGTACGGGTCTCGGTGCGTAAATTTCAAATTTTAGTCAAATTTAGCCTCAAAATTTGACTAGAATCACCCGCCCTCCTCGATATTTTCCTGCATAAAAACCCGCATACTCGGAAACTCAAGCGCGCAAAGATGGCCGAAACCATGCTTATAAACGCAGCCCGTGTCGATATTTGCGCTAAATTCCGTGATATCGGGCTCAGCGATTGGCGTATGGCCGTAGACGTTAAAAACGCCTTCGTTTTGGCTAAAATCGCCTCTGCCGCAAAGCACATGCCGCCTAAACTCCGCCGCGCTATCGCCGTGCGAGTTGCGTAGCGCCCACATCCGCCCAATCGCCGAATGCGACGCGACGAGCCGCCTGCCCTGAGCGTTTTTAAACTCGGCAAACTCCAAATAAAGCGGTAAATTTGACAAAAACTTTAAATGCGCGAGCTTTTGTACGCGGCTAGCTTTGGCGTAGGAGGCGAAAGTCTGCGCGCCGCCGTTTAGGTAAAACCAGCGCGGGTCGCTAGGCGTCTCACCGCGTAAAAATGCGTCTTTGTGCTGCAAAAGGCGGCACTCGTGATTACCCATCACGGACGCGTAACCGCGCCGCATCGCTAGCTGCACGACCTCAAAACCTCCCTCGCCGCGGTCTATCAGATCGCCGACGAAGCAAATTTTAGAATCGGCGCCGCGCGGCAAGCGATCTATCAGGGCGCAAAGGGTTTTATAACAGCCGTGAACGTCGCCGATGAGGTAAATTTGGTCGTCATAATCATCTAACATTTTTATTTG
>NZ_AOTD01000233.1 GCF_000344295.2 Campylobacter showae CC57C
TTTACTCGGTCACTACCGACGAGGTAGCTCCCATCGTAAAATTTAAATTCGCCTCGTCTAAACGCAAAAATACTTCGCGTTTTACATTAAATTTTAGAGTCAAATTTGTAAATTCTGGCTTTAAATTTTACTCACCGAGACCCGTACCTTGAAAATATTAAATTTTGTCTCTAAAAAATTTTTAAAATTTTACGACCGAAAAGCTTTCGCCTCCAAATTTCGTGCTAAGCATTAGCGAAGCCGAAATTTGGTAGGTAACTGCTTTGAGAGAGTGAAATTTTAAAAATTTGAGCATTAGTGTTTTTAAAATTTTATACAAAGCGAGTCAAATTTGACACCGATGTCGTTTGTTACAAATTTGGCTTTATTAAATTCGACCGAAATTTTCGCTAAAATCATACTCAAATTTTACTAAAGGAAAGCCAAAAATGATACTTTGCGAGGACGATTATCCGAGGATTTTGGATCAAATTTGCGACTATTTGACCGCGGGCGAGGTGGAGCTAAGCTTTGTTGACGCCGAGGAGATGAAGGAGATAAACGTCCGCCAGCGCGGCATCTACGAGACTACGGATGTGCTTAGTTTTCCGCTTGAGATGCAGCTGCATGCGCCGCTTGGCTGTATCGTGATAAACACCGAGCTAGTCGCCGCCAAAGCCGCCGAGCTAGGGCACAGCGAGGATGATGAGACGGCGCTACTTTTCACGCACGGGCTGCTTCACGTGCTGGGCTACGATCACGAAAACGACGCGGGCGAGATGAGGGCCAAAGAGTGCGAAGTGATCGAGAAGTTTAGCCTGCCAAAGAGCCTCATTGTGCGAACGCAGGATGCGAGCGAAGAATAAATCAAATTTCGCTAGCTTCGTAAAGGTGCAGGTCATGCCAAGCGTAAAGTATCTATCGGCGGTACAGTTTAAAATACACCGCTAAATTTAGCTCACAAATCGTAGATTGTTTAAAATTTACAAACCAAAACGCAAACGCAGCTCGAGTTAAATTTGCCCCGAACAAGCTATCAAATTTACCCTCCGTCCGCACAGATATCGCCGCGTAAAAAAGACGTTTCTAGCGTACGCTTTGCCTCTGCGTTTAAATTTCCTCAAATTTGCCGCGCCCAGTGGTTAGATATTTAATAATTTTGGCTAAATTTACGAAATGTTTTATGTTTTATCGTCTTTAATCATCATTTTTATGAATTACGTTTCTTATCGCGGGCTTTTTGC
This sequence comes from Campylobacter showae CC57C, assembly GCF_000344295.2. Lineage (GTDB taxonomy): Bacteria > Campylobacterota > Campylobacteria > Campylobacterales > Campylobacteraceae > Campylobacter_A > Campylobacter_A showae_B. The sequence goes on from NZ_AOTD01000233.1 coordinate 1,224, forward strand.
CGATGCCGCGCTCAGGCCGTTTGCCGTGCATAAAAGGGCGCTTGGGCTGTTTTTCCTGACGCTTGCCATGGGCGGCGTCGCGCTTGCTTTTTCGCTGCGGTTTAACTTTTTGGGTCCGAGCCTTCGCATCGCCTGTTCGCTGATGCTGGCGCTGACGTTTATTATCTTTTCGTTCGTGCTTTTTACGAACATCGTCGCGCTCGCCGTCCGTCCCGTAACCAAGCGCGCGTTTAGCGAGAGTAGGCGTAAATTTTTGCGTATTTACCTTGACGTCACGATACTTATTTTGGCGTTTAGCTACTTTTTTAGAGGCATCTTTAATGCCGTAAAATTGCCCGAAGTAAAAGCGCAGGATATCGAGCTAAAGGGGTTAAATGGCGAGCTAAAAATCGCGGTTTTAACGGATATCCATCTGGGTGATTTTTTGGGAGCGGACTTTGCGCGGGCGGTAACTAGGCGCGTAAACGAGCTTGACGCCGATGCGGTCGCGATCGTGGGCGATATCGCGGATCTGCCGCCGCACCGTTTGGCCGAGTTTATCGCGCCATTTAATGAGCTAAAGAGCAAATACGGCACATTTTACGTGCCGGGCAATCACGAGTACTATAACGGTATCGAGGGCACGCTAAAAGCGATCCGCGAGACGACGAATTTTAAAATTTTAGGCAATGAAAACGCGTGCGTGTGCGGAGTAAATTTAGCCGGCGTTTATGATATCATCGGTTTTAGATTTAAAGCGTACGAGCCAGATCTAGTCGCGGCTCTGGACGGTCGCGACATAAATTTGCCCACCGTTTTGCTCGCGCATCAGCCTAAGTTTTTAAAATACATGGATGAAAACGCGCCCGTGGATCTGGTGGTGAGCGGGCATACGCACGGCGGACAGATTTTCCCGTTTTCGCTGCTAGTAAGGCTCGATCAAAAATACGTCGCCGGGCTATATAGCGCAAACAAAAAAACGCAAATTTACGTTAGCCGCGGAGCCGGATTTTGGGGCCCGCCGGTGCGCGTGATGGCGCCTAGCGAGATTTCGTTATTAAGACTAAAAGGAGTTGTATGAGGGGACTTATTTCTAGGATATTCGGGTTTGTGGCGGCGATTAGATTTCCGAGATTTTTGCAAACGTTTATCAATGAAAAATACGTAAGCGGATTTAAAATCGACATGAGCGAGTTTAAGCAGCCTAGAGAGTACGAGAGCCTTACGGCGCTTTTTACTCGCGAGCTACAGCGTCCGCGAGATTTCGACGTTTCGCCGCAGGCTTTCATCAGCCCTAGCGACGGCACGTGCCTGGAGCGCGGAGTTAGCAAGGAGCTAAAGGCGATCAGCGTCAAGGGCCACGAGTACGGCATAGCTGAGCTTTTGGGCGACAGCATGGACCGCTCGGAGCGAGACGCTGAGCTAGAGTACGTAAATATTTATCTCAGTCCACGCGACTATCACCGCTACCACGCGCCTTGCGATATGAGGATATTATCCGCGCTCTACGTGCCTGGCGAGCTATATAGCGTGGCCGTCAGCGCGCTGCTAAAGGTGCCTAATCTATACGCCAAAAACGAGCGCGTGGTGCTAAAATGCGAGCTTGCAAGCGGCAAAAAGATGTGGCTGGTCTTCGTCGGTGCGCTAAACGTAGGTAAGATGAAATTCGACTTTGACGCGCGCATACAGACTAACGCCTGCGCCGGCAACGTCGCGCTTTATGAATACGAAAATTTAAGCGCGAAAAAGGGCGAGCAGCTGGGAATGTTTGAGCTGGGCTCTACGATCCTCATACTTAGCGAGCAGGGCGCGGTCAAATTTGATCTAGCAGCCGAGCAGAAGCTAAAATACGGCGACAAAATAGGAACTATCAACTAAGGAGGCGTGATGGGAACGCAACTAGTCGAACAAAACGAGCTAAAAGAGACGCTAGAACTAAAAGAGCGCATCGAAAACAACACCGTCGTCGAGCTCTGGGAAAACAGCGACGACTACGAGCGCCTAGCCAACGCGACGCGCAAGACTATGCGATATATCAACGACGAGCAGATAAAGAGCTTTGCCGATGCGCTAAATCAAACGAACGAAAAGATCTTAAATTTGACCTTTGAGGGTGTAAAAAAGCATCACGAAAAGAAATTCGAGCAGATCAGAAAAAAACAAAAACTCTACGTCGCTTCGGCCTTTGCCATCGGCGTTTTAGTCGGCGCTTTGGCGCTTTGGATAGCGTTTAGGATCTTTGCAGGCTAGATTTTTTACTTGGCCGCTTGTTACGCTTGCGCGCTAGGAATTTTATCTTGTACGGTTTTTTTTGGCAAATTTGACTTTTAAATCACGCGATTGCTTGCGCCTTGGACGCGAGGGCTTAAATTTAACGTTTTGATTTTTGGGTTTGCTTGGGTGTTTTGCTTTAAATTTGAGCACGGCAGCTTTTGAAATTTGCGTATAGCTGCGAGTTTGGCTCAAATTTGATTTCGGGCTGCGGCTGTAAATTTGATCTTTTTTACTGTGGTGACTATCAAGCTCGCCTCAACTTTTTATTCGGCGGATTGAACCGCTTTTTATTTATAAAATGCGTTATAAATTGACAAAATTTGCATCTTAAATTTAACCGCCGCCAGCTTGTATATCTGCGCGAAAGCTAAATTTTTATCTTTCTCGTTGCGTGACGGATGATTTGCTGAGTGTTTTTGTTTTGCGAGCTTTGCCAGCGCGCGAGCAGCTCTTTTGCGGCGGCGAAATTTACCTTTAGATAATCCGTGACGTTGTTTGCGACCGAGCGCTGTACAAAGCGCACCTCATCCTCTTTGAGTATCTCCAGCACCGCAAAAACGGGGCTTGGGTCACTCACGAAAAGCTCCAGTTTGCTAGCCCACGGTAGCTTTGGTCGCAGGCCCTCGGATGCGAGCCTGCGTAGGTGAAAATTTGACGAGCGCGCCCACTGCATCATGGTTTTTAGCGAGTCTTGCGGGTATTTTTTGATAAAGGCGCGCACAGCATACTCGCCAGTGCCGCGCTTCGTGATTTCCTCAATCGCGCTCATCGAGACTTCAAAGTCGTCCAGGCCGTAAATTTCGACGTATTTTGCCAGCGGCAACGTCCAGTAAAAGTGCTTAAACATGCCCGTTTCGTTCGGGTTTTCTTCGCCTAAAATCGCAACCAAAATCTCCGCCGCGCGCCTAAAATCCGGCGGCAAAAGTTCATTTAGCGCGTTTGCGTGCGCCAAAATCCTTTGCGAATAGCCGAAATTTGGCGTGGTCGTCGCGATTTGGCGACAGTAGCTCTGTGCGTCAAATTTGGGATAGACCGCCTTTATCTTTTCCGATAAAATTTGCGCCAAATTTTCTCCGAAATATATCGCTAGTCCGCCGTTTTCCATCTTTTTCCTTTGGGTAGTTTTATCTAGCCTTTAAGCAGGCATGAATCGTAAATTTACCGCCTAAAACCAGGCGGCATTAAATTTGTAGCCGTTACGCTCATCAAATTTGACTGCCCGCGCAAGCAAAGCGTCAAATTTGTCGCAGTTTTTTGGGTCAAATTTAAATATCGACCCAAAAAAATGGCGCTAAATTTAGTAAAAACTAAAAATAGCGCCCGAGAGTAAATTTATTTACACTCAACCTGCGGCATCTGCGCTAAAAATATCGGCAATTTTTGCTTGATTAGCGTGTGAAATTTGCTTCTATCGGCGATATTTAGAAACTTTAACGCGTAGTGCGTGACTCTAAGCCCGCAGTTAAGGCTCTTGACGTGGATTAGATTGATCTCGTAGTTGTCAAAATCCGGGTTGCCCGCGATCGGATGGTAGATTGTGTAAGCTTGATACTCTTTATCGTTTATAAATTTAAAATCATACTCCGCTTTGCCGAACTGTCCGCTTCTTAGCGCGGTTATAAAGGCCTTTTGGTATTCGTTGATATCGGCGTTTTCATCGACGGTGATGCTTACTAGTTTGGTCCATTTAAAGCCCACTTTTTCATTCGGTAGATAAAACTCGGCCGTTCTTGCGTTTTTTTGCTTTAAGACGAATTTTTCGCCGTCTATGGCCACTTCGTTTGGTAGATTTACGCTATCTAGCGCGCTTTTTGGTAGCTCTATCTGCGTGGTTCTAGGCTGGGTGCAGCCGCCCAAAAACAGACAAACGGCCACAACGGCGGCAAGCGAAACTTTTTTAAAACTCATGTTTTTCTCCTTTATTAGTTGATTTTTTAAACTCGGTACACTTTTTAGCTAGCCCAGCCTCGCACTCTTTTTCGTGCAGTTTTTGCGCCTTTTGGCGTAGCGCGGCGGCTTGTTTTTTGTCGTTACTTTCAAGATGGCGTGCTATATTTAGGCACCCGCGCGCATCGTCCGCCTCGCAAGCCTCGCTAAAAAGGCTTGCAGCCTCGCTGGCGTCCGCTTTTACCGCTTCGCCTATGCCTTTTTCGTAGATCGCACCTAGATTCGTACAGGCCGGTTTTAGCCCGTTGTAGCAGGCGATCCCGTAAAAGTTAAAGGCTTTTGCTATATCTTGCGGTACGTCTACGCCCTCAAAATACGCATCCGCTAGGCTCTCGCAAGCATCTAGTCGCCAAAGCAGGCAGGCCTTTTCAAAAAGCTCCAGTGCGCGAGAAACGTCCTTTTTTACGTCGCGTCCCTGGGATAGCATCTCGCCAAGCTTGGCGCAAGAAGCGCCAAAGCTGCCTTCGCAGGCCTTCTCGTGAAATTTGACCGCCTGCTTGCTATCTTGCCGTACTCCGCCTAGGCCTTTTGCATAGAGCTCTCCTAGCGCCGCACAACCGTTTGCTACGCCTCTAGCGCACGACTCTTTGCCTAGCTCGTAGGCTGCCTCAAACTGCCCGCTTTGATACTGCGCCCAGCCGCCGTATAGCTCGTCTAGGCGCTCGCTGCCGCCGCATTTGTATGCATTTACGGCGCAGGCTTTGCCGTAGTAGGATCTAGCGGCCTTGATATCCTGCGCAAAACCCGCCTCGCCGTCCTCGTAAAGCCTGCCCAAAGCCTCGCACGCTTCGTAAATTTTACCATCGCACGCAAGCGAGTAAAATTTGAGCGCTTTTTTCGAGCTTTTCGCGGCCTCGTCGTTTTCGCTCACCCAGCCGTCCGCGTACATGCCGCCTAGATAGTAGCAAACTACCGTGTATCCACGCTCGCAGGCTTTTACGTAGAGGTCTAGCGCCTTGCTTTCATCCGGCGCGACACCGAGGCCCGCTTCGTAAATTTGAGCTAGATTATAGCAGCTTAAACCAAATCCTTTTTCGCAGGCTCGCTCAAAAATCGCGGCGGCTTTGGCGTGTTCGCCGCTGTTTTGGTGGAGTGAGGCTAGGCTATCGCAGCCTGATAACTCGCCCGCGTCGCAGGCTTTTTCATAAAATTTGGCGGCTTTTGTGTCGTCTTGTTCTACGCCTTTGCCGCTTTGGTATAAAAACCCAAGCCTTACGCATCCGCGCGCCTCACCCTTTTTGCATGCTTTTTGCCAAATTTGAGCCTCCTTTTGCTCATCGCCCGCGTCGTAGGCCGTTTGGCCTTCGTTTGTCAAATTTGCGAGAGCTAAATTTAGCGCGAAAAGTAGCAGTAAGACCAGTTTCATCATTGCGCTCCTTTGTTAAATTTTACTTATTTTGTTTTTCAAATTTGACCTATTTTGCCTCTTTGTATGCCACAGTCCTGTTTGTATCGGACGGGTAGTTTGTCGCGTATTGTGCTGCCTTGGTAGCGTGACGATATACTAAAATCTCGCGACATTGGCATTCTTTAAAATTATTCGGGTATGGAGTAAATTTGGCGCGGTTACGAAAATGGCTATGATATTTCTCAAATTTTTCCTTAAATTTAGCGCCGAGTCAAATTTGAGCGGCAAAACCCGCGCCGAGCTAAATTTAACCGCGTTTTTAAAGACTAAAATTTAGGGTGCAGTTATTGAGGCAAATAAAACGTCAGCACAAAAGGCGTCAAATTTATTTTGCCCGCGTTTACTCATGGCCGCCCGGCATAAAACAGAGGCGGTCAAATTTAGCCAAAAACCGCTCGGTTATAAAGCTAAATTTGACCGATTTTGCGCCTTAGACGTTAAATCTAAAATGCATCACGTCGCCGTCTTGAACGACGTAGTCCTTGCCTTCTGGGCGCATTTTGCCCGCCTCTTTTGCCGGGTTTTCGCCGCCGCACGCGATGTAGTCCTCGTAGCTGATAACCTCGGCTCTGATAAATCCCCGCTCAAAGTCGTTGTGAATGACGCTGGCGGCTTTTGGCGCTTTCCAGCCTTTTACGATCGTCCATGCGCGTACCTCGACGACGCCCGCGGTAAAGTAGCTGATCAAATTTAGCTTTGCAAACGCCGTTTTGATGATCTTTTCCAGGCCGCTTTCGTTAGTGCCGAGCGAGCTTAAAAACTCGTGCGCCTCTTCGTCGCTAAGACCTACTAGCTCCTCTTCGATCTTGGCGCAAAGCTTGATGACCTCGTGCCCCGAGCGCGCGGCAAACTCGCGAAGCGCCTGTACGTATTTATTATCCTCCGAGATGCCGTCCTCACCCACATTTGCGCCGTAAACGACCTCTTTTGCGCTGAGTAGTCTTAGCTCTTTGTTTAAATTTATAAACGCGTCGTCGTCCTTGCCGCCAAAGCTGCTCGCGCTTTTGCCCTCATTTAGGTGAGCTAGCAGCGCGTTTGCCGTTTCTAGCGCTTCTTTTGCGCCTTTTGCGTTTGCTTTGGCTTCGCGGGTTAGGCGCTCGATTTTTTTATTTAGCTGCTCGATGTCGGCGAGGATGAGCTCTGTCTCGATGATCTCGACGTCTCGCACGGGATCGACGCCGCCCTCTACGTGCGTGATGTTTTCGTCCTCAAAGCAGCGCACGATGTGCAGTATCACTTCGGTTTCGCGGATGTTTGAGAGAAATTTATTTCCCAGACCTTCGCCCGCGCTTGCGCCCTTTACGAGCCCCGCGATATCGACGAATTCGATCGTGGAGTATTGGATTTTATTTGGATTTACGATTTTGGCTAGCTCGCCTAGGCGCTTATCTGGCACCGGTACGACGGCTTTATTGGGCTCGATCGTGCAGAACGGATAGTTCGCGCTCTCGGCGTTTTGCGCTTTGGTTAGCGCGTTAAATGTAGTTGATTTGCCGACGTTTGGCAAACCTACGATACCTACTGCTAGTCTCATTATAGCTCCTTTGCCATAGCGCATAGATAATAAAGATTCATTCGCACGCCAGCTCCCGTCGCGCCAGCCTGGTTATATCCCCAAGCTTTTTCGGTGTATGCGGGGCCTGCGATATCTTGATGTATCCACTTGTCTTTAAATTCGTCTTTTATAAATTTATCGAGGAAAAGTCCCGCCGTGATCGCGCCGCCGTAACGGCTAGATCCTGTGTTGCTGACGTCTGCGATCTGGCTTTTGATTAGCTCACGCAGGTGCGGGTTAAACTCTAAAATCGTATTTAGCTCGCCGCTCTTTGCCGCTTTTGCTTTAAATTCCGCTTTTAGCTCCTCGTTGTTGCCCATTATGCCGCTAGTGTATTCGCCAAGACCTACTACGCAAGCGCCAGTTAGCGTCGCCATGTCGATTAGCATGTCTGGTTTGAAATCCTGCGCGTAGCTAAGGCAGTCTGCGAGCACTAGTCGGCCCTCGGCGTCGGTGTTTCGTACCTCGATGCTAACGCCGCTGCGAGATATCAGCACGTCGTCTGGTTTATAGGCGTTGCCGCCGATCATATTTTCGGTAGCGCCTAAAATAGCGTGAATTTCAAACGGCAAATTTAGCTCGGCCGCGCCTTTAATTATACCCATTGCAGCAGCCGCGCCGCTTTTATCGGCTTTCATCGTTAGCATATAATCAGCCGGCTTTAAGCTAAGCCCGCCGCTATCGTAGGTTAGTCCTTTGCCGACGAAGATTACGCGTTTTTTTGCGCTTTTTGGTTTGTAGATAAGGTGGATGAGGCGAGGCGGGTGGACGCTGGCTTTATTTACGGCTAAAAATGCGTTCATCTTTTCTTTTTCGAGGAATTTTTCGTCGTAAATTTTGCAGCTTAAATTTGGGCTAGACTCGGCTAAATTTTGCGCCTCTTCGGCCATTTTTTGCGGGGTGTAAATTTCAGGTATTTCGTTTACGATATCTTTGGTGAAATTTGTCGCCGTAGCGATTATCTCGCCGTGAGCAAAGCCGTCCTTTGCGTCGTTTTCGCGGACGACCTCGCCGCTAAACTCCTCGCTGCTAAAAATAATATCTTTTAGAGCGTATTTTTCTTTTTTTTCTTTGTATTTGTTAAATTCGTAAGCGCCCAGCAAAAAGCCTTCGGTTAGAGCTTGAAAGCTCATTTTTTGACATCCTGCGACGTATGAGGCTAGTTTTAGGCTTTTTACGTTTAGCGATTTTACGGCGTTATAGGCTTTTGCCGCGGCTATGCGAAGCTCGTCGTAGCCAAGCTTATTTAGCGGTACGTAGATCCTGCCGCTTTCTAGCAAAAGCAAGACGCTTTCGCCCTTGTAGTTGGCGAATTTAAACGCCTTTTCGTCTTTTATAAATTTATGTTTTAGGTTTTTATCTACGACGAAAATTAGCTCCAAATCAGCCTTGATTTCGCTTAGTTTTTTATTTGTTATTTGAAACCGCACTTCTGTGTTTCCTTTCGTTTAAAATTTTATTTTCTATGCGCTTAAAGCCATAGAGCAAAACGCCCAAAAATACCGCTACTACCGGTACGGCGACGTACCAGTGCTCTTTTGCTTTGTGCAAGATGTCAAGTATGTGCTCGCCGAGGATCCACGCGGGGATTATCGTGATCGCAGCCCAGCACCACGCGCTTATTAGATTGATGAGCGCGTATTTTTTCGCACTGTATCCGGTTAAGCCTATGGTCATCGGTATGATGACGCGAAAGCCGTACATATAGCGCTGAATAAAAATGATCGGCCAACCGTATTTTTTTAGCATTATGTGCGCGATGGCAAATTTACGGCGCTGAGTGTGAAGTTTTTTAGCGATATATTTTTTGTTGTAGCGGCCTAGATAAAAGTAAATTTGATCCCCGACAAAGCCGCCCAGACCTGCTACGAAGATGGCCGGCGCGATATGCATATGCGTTTGATGAGAGAGGATCCCTGCCATTATGAGCGCCATTTCGCCTTCCATTATGCACCAGACGAAAAGTATGATGTAGCCGTACTCGATGAGTAGTTTTGTAAAAAATTCTTCCATCATAGCTCCAAAATGCTGTAAATTTTAGTTAGAGGGCGTAAATTTTTGCTACCGCCTAAATCCTTTAAATCTATCAAAAAGCAGGCCTCTACGCAAATTGCGTTTGTTTGATTGATTAGCTCTACGCTTGCTTTTGCGGTACCGCCCGTAGCGATTAGATCGTCGATCAAAAGTACCTTTGCGCCCGCTTTTTCGCCGAATGCGTCGATGTGGATTTGTACTTCATCCACGCCGTACTCTAGGCTATATTTTTGCGAGATCGTGATGTATGGCAGTTTTTTAGGTTTTCTAATCGGCACGAAAGGCAGTCGCAGTCTAGCCGCTAAAGCCGCTCCAAATATAAATCCGCGCGACTCGATACCGGCGATAAAGTCGATACTAGCGTTATCGTAGCGAGCCGCGAGATGGTCGATTAGAAAATTAAACGCTTCTTTGTTGTTTAGCAGCGTCGTGATGTCGCGAAATACTATGCCCGGTTTTGGAAAATCGTTTATGCAGCGGATAGAATTTAATAAAAACTCCTTCCCCGCTTTGTCTAGTTCTTTCATTTTTTGCCTTTAAATTTGATTTATAGTAGCGCTTCGATTTTGCCCTCTAGCTCGCGGATGCGCTGGCGGAGTTTGTCGTTTTCTAGGCGGTACTGCGAGTTTCTGGTGCGAAGGGCATTGGCGTCGTTTTTGACTTTATTTAGCTCGTCGGTGAGGATGTCGATGTTGCCAAGACCGCGCTGTAGCTGGACTTGCAGCTTGCGAATGACGACTTCGGTATCTTGGAGATTGTTTTTCATAAAATCGCGCGTCGCACGCTCTTTTTTAAGCAAGGTCTTAAAGTAAAACACCATAACGGTGAGATAGATACAAATGCAGATCAAAACGGTAAGTACGAGCCAATCAGTCATTTCTCGCCTCCTAGCTTTTTCACGCGTCTTTCGTGCCTGCCGCCGGCAAATTCGGTAGCGAAAAAGGCTTTTATCATATCTGCAGCTACGGCGTCTCCGATAGTTCTAGCGCCCATGGCTAGCACGTTTGCGTCGTTATGCTCGCGCGCTAGTTTTGCTGTGGTGACGTCGTGACAAAGCGCGCAACGAACGTGCGCATGGCGATTGGCAGCGATACTGATGCCGATGCCGGTGCCGCAGATTAGCACGCCGTACTCGTCATCGCCTCGTAAATTTTGCGCCATAAGCTCGGCAAAATCTGGATAATCGACGCTATCTTTGCTATGCGTTCCTAGATCGCATACGTCAAAATCTTCGTTTTTTAAAAGCCCGCAAATTTGCGCCTTAAGATCAAAGCCCGCGTGGTCGCTCGCGATAAAAATTTTGTCTATTTTCATGAAATTTCCATAAGCTAAAAAATGCTTAATTATAGCAAAAAAGCATTAAAGTAAAATTTCGCCGCGAGCCTTTAGGAGCGAAATTTGGGCTAAATTTTAAAATTTGCCGTTTACAAAAACATCCTCATGATAGCAACGGCGTATCGTATTGGCTCGAAAAAATAATCCTTTAGCGGCGAGATCACGATGATAACTAGCGCGATAAAGCCGTATCTTTGCATGCTGTTTAGCCAGTTTGCCGCGCCGTGAAGCCCAAAAATGCGTAAAAGATACTCAAGCGCCTTTGAGCCGTCAAGAGGCGGGATGGGGTAGAGGTTAAAGAGAGCTAGGACTAAATTTACGGCTGCTAGCATAAAGATAAACTCCGCTACCGCGCCGTCAAAAAAGCCGTCAAAACCTATAAATTTAAACGCGAAAAACGCTAGCGTAAAAAGAGCGAGGTTGTATGCGATACCTGCAAGCGCGACGATAATAGCAGCCTTGTAGCCGCCGTTATAAAGCACCGTTCGTAAATTTATGGGTACGGGTTTAGCCCAGCCAAACGTCACTCCCGTACTAAGATACATGAGTGCCGGCACGACGATAGTGCCTAGCGGATCGACGTGTTTTATGGGGTTTATGCTGAGTCGCCCCAAATTTTTAGCCGTTAGGTCGCCAAATTTAAACGCCGCGTATCCGTGCGCGATCTCGTGTCCGACGACGGAGATAACGAGCACTGCGACTAGGATCGCTACCTGTGCGAAGTCGATGCTGTTAAGGTTCATTCGATCTTGTTTCCGTCATTTTTAGCTTCGGCTTTAGCCGCGCTTAGTAGCTCAGGCGAATTTTGTATAAAGTCCACGCTCTTGCCGACCCTATTCCATCTGATTTTGTATTCGTCGTCCCAGCTAAAATATACAAACCACGGCTTGCCGACTATGTTTTTATAGGCTACCGGCCCCCAAAAGCGGCTGTCGTTTGAGTGGTCGCGGTTATCGCCGATCATGAAAAACTCGCCCTCTGGAACCTGAAAATAAAACGCGTTAAACGGATAGTTGCCTACGCTGGGTAGCTCGTTTACGATAACGGGCTGCATGGCGAATTTGCTCGAGTTTAGGTAGTTTACGGCTAGTTCAAATAAATTGACCTTCTCGTCGTAGTGTATGCCGCCGAATTTATAGGGCTCGCGCACGAAAAGCTTACCGCCAAATTTTACTATATCTTTTTCGTCAAAATTTGCCTTTATAAACTCCTCGCCCTCGTGCGGGTGCAAAAATAGCGCCTTTTCTGTAAATATCACTTCATCGCCGCCGACTGCGAAATTTCGCTTGACGTAGTGGATCTTTTCATCGTGCGGATAGCGAAAAACCACGATATCGCCGCGCTGCGGTTTTGCGCCCTCGATGAGGTGGCCGTTACCGTTAAAATCTGGCAAAACCTTGACCTCGATCCACGGAATGCGCGGAGTCGAGATGCCGTAGCTAAATTTTTTAACGAAAAGATGATCTCCGACTAAAAGCGTGTCCTTCATCGAACCAGACGGTATCACGAAGGCCTGCGCGACAAAGAAAATCACGAGCAGGACGATGACGACCGTGCCAGTCCAGCTGTTTGAGAAATCTAAAAATTTATTAAAAGCTTTTTTCAAAATTTACGCCTTTTTCGAGCGGTTTTTGGCCGATTTTATGGTATTTGACAGTAGCATAGCGATAGTCATCGGACCTACGCCTCCCGGAACTGGCGTTATAAACGAGCATTTTGGAGCTACTTCGTCAAATTTGACGTCGCCTTTTAGCTTGCCGTCGTCCATGCGGTTTATGCCTACGTCGATTACTACTGCGCCATCTTTTACCATATCGGCCGTTACGAAATCAGCCCTGCCGATAGCGGCTACTAGGATGTCGGCGTTTGCGCAAATTTCCTTTAAATTTCGCGTTTTGCTATGCGTCACGGTTACGGTCGCGTTGGCGTTTAGCAGTAGATTTGCCATCGGCTTGCCCACCATGTTGCTGCGTCCGATCACGACGGCGTTTTTGCCCTCTAAATTTATATCGTATGCTTTAAAAATTTCCATTATGCCTAGCGGCGTGCACGGCACGAACCCGTCAAGCCCGCTAGCTAGCTTGCCGACGTTTATCGCGGCAAAGCCGTCCACGTCTTTTGCGGGTCTAATGGTTTCTAAAATTTTATTCGTATCTATATGCTTTGGTAGCGGCAGCTGAACTAGGATGCCGTCGATGCCGTCGTCTAAATTTAACACGTCTATTAGCGCGATTAGCTCGCTTTGCGTCGTAGACTCTGGCAAGCGGTGCATAACGCTTTTTATCTCGCAGGCTATGCAGGCTTTTTCTTTTGCCGCGACGTAGGTTTGGCTGGCTTTATCCTCGCCGACCAGTATCACGGCAAGCGCCGGCTCTATGCCTTGATTTTTCAAATTTAACGCTTCGTTTTTTACTCTTTCCTTTACCTGTGCGCTTACGTTTTTGCCGTCTAATATCGTCATTTTCGTCCTTTATTACTTTTTAATCGCAAAGATTGTATGATAGCTAATTTTAGATTAAATTTACGAAAAAGCGAAAGAATTTATGAAAATTTGGCTGATTTCGGGGCTACTTTGCGGTGCGGCGTTTGCGAGCGATTTTATCACGAAAAACGAATACGCAAAAATGCTCTATCAAAACCCGCGCGGCATCGGCTGCGACAAGTGTCACGGCAAGGGCGGCGAGGGCTCGCTCATATCAAAATATAGACATTTCGATAAAAAAACCAAGCAGGTCATCGACGACGAGCTAAGAGCTCCAAGGATAAACAATCTTGATTTTGAGACGTTTAAAGAGGGCGTGCTAAGCGCTAGAAGCGTGATGCCTAGCTACTTTCTAACCGACGAAGAGATAAATTTACTTTACGAGTACGTTATAAATTTCAACAAGGATAAAAAATGACAAACAAAGAAGCTTTCGGGCTAGCTAAAAAATATATCCCGGGCGGCGTAGATTCGCCCGTTCGCGCGTTTGGCAGCGTAGGCGGTGAGCCGTTTGTGGTGGACCGCGGCGAGGGCGCGTATCTAGTCGATATCGAGGGAAATCGCTATCTAGACTTCATCCAGAGCTGGGGACCGCTCATTTTTGGGCACTGCGACCCGGATATCGAGAGCGCGGTGATGGCGACGGCTAAAAAAGGACTAAGCTTTGGCGCTCCGTCAAATTTGGAAACAAAGCTTGCTAAACTAATCTGCGACGAGTTTAAAAACGTAGAAAAGGTACGTTTTGTTAGCTCGGGCACGGAGGCCACGATGAGCGCGATCCGCGTGGCGCGCGGCTTTAGCGGTAAGGACGGGCTGATAAAATTTGAAGGCTGCTATCACGGGCACAGCGACGCGCTTTTGGTAAAAGCAGGCAGCGGCGCGACGACCTACGGCAACGCATCTAGCGGCGGCGTGCCGGCAGAGGTGGTGAAAAACACATATCTAGCGCGTTATAACGATATAGCTAGCGTGCGGGCGATATTTGAGGCAAATCCGGGCAAAATCGGCGCGCTAATCATCGAGCCGATCGCTGGAAATATGGGGCTAGTACCTGCTGATAACGAGTTTTTAAGCGAGCTTAGACGCCTTTGTGACGAAAACGGCGCGGTTCTGATATTTGACGAGGTTATGAGCGGATTTCGCGCAAGTAAGCATGGATCATTTGAATTTAACGGCATAGAGGCTGATCTCGTGACCTTTGGTAAGGTTATCGGCGGAGGCTGCCCGGCGGCGGCGTTTGGCGGAAAGGCGGCGATCATGGACTGTCTAAGTCCCGAAGGCGCCGTATATCAAGCGGGTACGCTAAGCGGTAATCCCGTAGCTATGGCCGCCGGCATCGCAAGCCTGAGTAAAATTTTCGCCGATCATGATCTTTATGACCGCTTAAATAAGCTAGCCGTACTGTTTGCTCATGGGTTAAAAAGCGTCGCCACGAAGCACGGTATCGCGCTACAGACAACGGTGCGAGGCTCGATGTTTGGCTTTTTCTTTACCGCAAGCGAGGTCAAAAACTACGACGACGCGCTAAAAAGCGACGTCAAGCTTTATGCCAAATTTCACGCCAAAATGCTTAAAAAGGGCGTCTATCTAGCGCCTAGCCAGTTTGAGACGGGCTTCATCTGCGACGCGATGAGCGAAGAGGATATCAAATTTGCGATTAAGGCCGCAGACGAGAGCTTTGCCGAGATAGTCGCGGAAACTGCTAGCGAGAACGAGGAGATGCGCGAGGTAAAAGCAAGGATCGCCGATCTAGAAGAGCGTCTAAAAGAGGCCAGAAAAGAGCGCGAAGCGATACAAGAACGCATGAAAAACAGCTGGGGATTTGCCTAATGGCGAAGATAAATTTAGGCGACGTCGTAAAAGGCGCCGAGCAGCTAAGTCTTGGCGTTTCTATTGTCGTGGCGCTTGCTATCGGGGCCGGGTTTGGCTACTGGATGATGAAGGAAACCGGCTGGACGTGGACGCTGTTTGCGGGCATCGCAGTCGGTATCGCCGCAGCCGGCCTAAACATCAAAAAGGCCTACGACGCGCAGATAAAAAGCCTAGATGAACTAAAAGATAAAGATAAATTTAAACCCGCGAAAGACGACGACGAGGACGATGAGTGAATTTTAAGCTCATTGCCGTTTACGGCGTTTTTGAGGCCTTGTTGTTGCTGGGCTCGGCGGCATTTGGCCGCGCGTGGTTTTACAGCTCGCAGGTTGCTTTTGCGGGCTCGCTTTTGGTATTAGCCGCGACCTTTAGAGCCTACAAAAAACGCGTGCAAAACGGCGTGCGAGACTACGACGCCTCCGCGGATGACGACATAGACGAGTGGGGCGAAAATCACGAGGAGTTTCCTGATCGCGCAGAAAACGCTAAATTTGACGGGCATGACCCGCACCGCGAAGATGCTAAGCGTTTGGATGCGTCAAATTTGGACGGCTCGCTAAAAGCGAACGCGAAATTTGACCAAGCGGCGGAGCTAAATTTAAACGGCGAAAACGAGCGGGTTAAATTTGACGAGCAAAATTTAAACGGCGCAGACCAAAGCGGCGAGTCAAATTTAAGCCTGGCAAACGAGTCAAATTTGAGCAAATCAAGTGAGCACGGCGAAGCTAAACCGCCTAAAAAGCAAAATTTTGCGCAAAATTTAAAGCAAAATTCGCCCAACTACTTCACCGCTTTCGTGCCTTTTCGGCTGATCGCGTATGCGGTTTTAGTCGTCGGATTTTTAGCGCTAAAAAGGCACGACAACCTCGATATCGCCGCGTTTTTGATCGCGCTTGCGGCGATGCCCGCGGGCGCTTTGATATATGGAGTAAAAAGCAATGAGAAATAGCTCGATAATAACGATCAGATCGATGTTTGCGCTATTTGTGGGGATGGCGTTTTTGTTTGTGGGAAACGGCCTCATCATCAGTTCTGCGGGCGTCGAGCTAAAAAAAATGGGCGCAGGCGAGCTGGAGACGGGATTTGTTATCGCGGTATTTTTCGTCGGAGCTATGGCGGCTACGATATTTTCACATAAAATCGTCTCAAAAGTCGGACACATCAGGAGCTTTGGGATCTTTGCGTCGCTTTTTGGTATCGCGGCGATGTTTCACGACCTTAGCCAAAATCTCTATTTTTGGGCGTTTTTGCGCGGATGTCTGGGGTTTTGCTACTACTCGATCTTGATGATAATCGAAAGCTGGCTCAACGCGCGCGCCAGAAACGAAGTGCGCTCGCGAGTATTGGCCTTTTACGAGATCACGTTTTACGTATGTTTTGGGCTGGGTATCCTCGTGCTATCGCTAAATTTATCCACTTCGCACGTGCTTTTGCTTAGCGCGGCGTTTATTTTGTTTTCGAGTATTCCTTTAAATTTGATCCGCATCAAAGAGCCGCCGATCCCCGAAAAAAAGAGCGTCTCGATCCCGAGGGTCTTTGCGCTCGTGCCTTTGGCGCTCATCACCAGCATCGTCGCCGGCATCCTTATAAACGGCTTTTTTACGATGGCTAGCGTTTATATCCTGCTGCAAGGATACGGCGCGAGAGAGGTTTCTTTTTTTATGACCGTCGCGATGGCGGGCGGCTTTATCGCTCACTCTCTCATCGGCGGCTTTTCAGATAAATTCGGCCGCCGTCCTGCGGTAATGTGCTGCGCGGGCGGGTCGCTGTGTGCAGCTATTTGTTTTTTGGCGCTTAAGCCCTCTATCTACGCGCAGTACGTTTTGTCGTTTTTTTTGGGTTCTGGCGCTTTTTGCCTCTACGCGTTATCGCTTGCTCGTGCCAACGACGTTTTAAAGCACAAAAACCAAGGCATCGAAGTAGGACGCGCGGTGCTTTTTAGCTACTCTTTCGGTTCGCTTCTTTCGTCCGTGATAATGGGTGCTAGTATGCAAATTTTAGGCTTTGACGGCTTTATGTGGGTTTACGTGGCATTGCTTGCGTTTCTCATCGCGTTTTGCCTCACACAAAAGACCGTTCCGCTTGAAAGCAGAAGCGACTTTGAGCACAGCCCCGGCACGATGGCAAATAGCTAATGAAAATCTCAAATTTGACGATATAGCCGTATGGAATCAGTAAATAACGCTATAAGCTCGCAAATCGCGACCCAGGCCGCAGTCAGCGGCGCGCTACCCAAAACCGGCGGCGTAGGCGGCCCAAGCGCCGGACAGACGGGTCAGGCGGGCGAAACTAAAAATCTTTTTAAAAATCAGCACGCGCCTGCGCAAAATTTGGACTCCGAGGCCGCGGATAATGCCGTAAAGGATCTAGATAAGCTCGTAAATAAGCTTTTAAACGAGCTAAAATCAAGCCCGACGCAGGCCAAAGAGCTAGCCGCGCAGGCTAAAAATCTCCAGCTCTCGCCAAATCTCACAAAAGATATGAAAAGCCTCGTCGCACTTGCCGAAAACGAGCCTGATCTAAAGGAATTCGCGCTTAAACTAAAGGAGTTTTTAAAGCCCGTCGCCGATCTAAAAAACGCGCCGCTAAATGAGCAGATAAAAAACTCGGGCATCATGCTGGAGGCAAATTTAAAAGACGCGCTAAACGGCAAATTTAATCTACCCAGCGCGATAAATAAGCTGTTTGGCGATATTAAAAATCTCTCAAATCAGCAGCTTTTGGATCAAATTTCAGCTCTAGCTAAGGATGACAGCCTAAGCACGAACGAGAGCTTTGCGAGGCTTGATCAAATTTTGCAAAACGCCAAAACCGCAGCCAAAGATACGCTAGCGAGCTCGCCGTTTAAACAGCTTTTTGAGATCGCGGATAAATTAGAAAACGCGGCTAAATTTATGGATAAACAAGCAAACGCCATGAGCGGTAGCGGACTAAGCCTAAACGAAAAAACGCTAAACGCCGAGCTAAATAAAATCTCGCAGCTGCTGGCAAACGCGGGCAAAAAAATGCAAAATTTAAACAGCGAAAAGCTAAGTCAAAACAGGGGCTTTGCTCTAAATTTCGCCGAGCTAAAAAGCACGATAAAAGAGCTAACGGACGAGCTTGGCGCGCTTGCTGGCTCGCAGGATAAATTTAACGATTTCGCGCAAAAAATCGTCCGAGACGGCGCGGAAGGAAGCGATGGCGCAACGCTGCAAGACAAGCTGCAAAATGCGGCTAGAAAGCTAAATTTTGCCCTGCAAATCGCCGACAAAGCGGGCTTTGAAGCAAAAAATAACTTAGATGAAGTCGGTAAGCTAATCAAGCAGCAAAATATCGCTCGCGGCGAGCTTGGCGCCGTGACGCCAAAAAGCGCCGAAGAGACGGCAAAGGTGCTGCAAAACGACGTAAAAAGCGCGCTTTTAAACATGCAGTCAAAGTCTCCCGACGCTAGCCCCGTAAAAGACGCCGCCTCAAAGCTGCTCGCTCAAATCGAGATGCACCAGCTAGCCTCCGCAGTCGCTGGCGGAGTGCAGACCTATCTGCCATACGTATGGGAGGGCGTAGAGGGCGGAAATATCAGGTTTAAGCAGGGCAAAAAGCAAAAACACTACGCGCAAATCGACCTAAATTTTCAAAATTTTGGGCAAATCAACATCATGGTGGCGCTTAGCGAAAACAAATACATAGACCTTGCGATCGCGACGCAAAAAGAGGAGTTTAAGGAGCTGATTTTAAGCGGCGCGAAGGAGCTAAAAAGGGCTATCGGCGAGCAGGGGCTGATAGTGTCGAATTTTAGCCTAAAAACCATGCCAAAGCTGCGTCTTGGCGGCGTTTACGGCGGCCTGGATAAGCTTGATATGGGCTTTGATAAAAAGGCGTGAATTTGGCGAAAGTACAAAAAACTAAAAAGGCCGTGGCTCTTGGCTACAACCGTCAAAAGGATAACGCTCCAAAGGTGCTAGCTACGGGTTCTGGCGAAGTGGCGAAAAATATCATAAATCTAGCCAAATCTCACGACATACCGATCAAAGAGGACGCCGATCTGGTCGAGGTTCTAAGTAAAGTCGATCTAAACGAGGAAGTCCCGCCAAATCTCTATAAAGCGGTCGCGGAAATCTTTAGCTTTTTATATCAAATGACGAATAAAAAATAGGACGGTTTTACGGTTTTTGCCAGAGATTATTTTTATAAATGCCTAAAATTTCTATATTTTCATCTGAAATTTCAAATATGACAACATAGCCTTTAAAAATTAGATCTCTTATGTTGTCGTTTGCTGTCAAACCGTTTTTACGAAAACGCCGCGGCATAAACGCTGCGCCACTAATTTTTTCATAAAGCTCGTCTCTAAATTTAACCGCTTTTTCTATGCTGTCTTTTGCGATAAACGCTAAAATTTCATCTAAATTTTGATGGAATCTCTCTGAAAATTTGATGTTCATATATCGGCGCCAAGTTTTTTCAGTGTTTCGTTGGATTGTTTCATGGATTCTTTAAGATCGTAAAATTTAAGCTTGCCTTGGTTTTTTAGCTTGATAGTTTCTAAAAGATGGGTTGCGTCTTGGGCACTAAGCGAACTTTGGTTTTCTATTACGTCTATGTTGTATTTATTGTTCATAGCTGTATTTATGGAGCGTAAAATTTCTATAATATATTTATCCGCATTTTGAATGACTAGCATATTTTTCCTTAAATTTATTTTTGAGTATTTTACCATATTTTGTATCTTTTAGATTTTGCACTCATAGCTAAATTTAATATAAATAAAGATAAAATAGCCGTAAAATTAACTCAAAAAACGGAATAAATTTGAAACAAAAATTGGTCTTAGTCGGCGCCTCGACGGGCGGTCCGGGACATTTAAAAAGGCTTTTTAAAGGGCTTAATCTAAACGGTGCTAGCGTCGTTATCGCGCAGCATATGAGCCTGGCTTTTATCCCGAGTTTTATCTCGCAGTTTGACAAGGAGTGCGCGGCGGAGGTAGTTATGCTGGGCGCGCCTGTACAGCTAAAAAGTGCGATATATATCTGCGAGAAAAACTCCGAGATAATCTCTGCTAGCCCCCTAATGGCCGGCATGTGTTCGCCCATGAAAGAGACCACGTATAACCCAAATGTGGATGTGCTTTTTCACTCGGGCGTGCAGGCTTGTAAGTTTGCCGACGTTATGGCGATACTACTAACTGGCATCGGCGACGACGGCGCGCGCGGGCTAAACGAGCTATATAAAGCCGGTGCTAAATGCGTTGCCGAAAACGAGGAGAGCGCGATCGTCTACGGCATGCCAAAACGCGCGAAAGAAATCAACGCAAATTTAAAGTCGCTACCCATCGGCGGCATAAGAGCGGAACTGGAAAGGTTTTTACATGGTTGAAAATGCAAATTTGATGCCCGCTCCTAGCGATGCGGCGGGGCTTAATAAATTTGTCGAAGTTATCAAAAATATGTGCGGCGTGGATCTGGAGTCCAAAAAGGACATGATAAAACAGCGCCTAATAAATTTCTGCCAAGCAAACCGAATCCCGAGCTTTGAAGCACTAAGCTCAAAAGTCGTCGTAGACCGCTTTATGAGGCAAGAAATCGTAAATTTGATCACCACGAACGAGACTTATTTTTACAGAGAGTTGCCGCAGCTACAAGCCGCGATCTACTACGCCAGAGAGGAGCTTGATAGCGTGCGGATACTGTGCGCGCCGTGCTCAACGGGCGATGAGGCGTACTCGCTAGGTATTCTCGCGCACTCAAATTTACTCGACGTAAACCGCGTCAGCATCGTGGGTATCGACATAAACTCCGAGGCTATCGATAGCTGTAAAAAGGGCGTTTATAGCGAGCGCTCCTTGCACCGCCTAAACGACAATCAAAAAAATATCTACTTCACAAAACGCGACGGCAAGTACGAAATCAAGCGCGAGATGCTGCCTAGATGTGAGTTTAGCGTGGCAAATATCTTTGACGACACGATCTTTAAGCTAGGCAAATTCGACATCATTTTCTCGCGAAATATGATGATTTATTTTAACGAGGAATTTAAGCTAAAAACGGTCGAGCGCTTTCATAAAATTCTGAGCGATCACGGCAGGCTCTACGTCGGACACGCCGATTTAGTGCCTTTTACGACGCTTTATAAAAAGCATATTTCAAACGGAACGACTTATTACGCTAAGGCCTAGGCGAGGTAAATGTGAGGTCAAATTTGCCGTTAAATTTGATTGATAAATTTGACGTACCGAGACTGCTACGTTTTTGACGCGGACGGCAAATTTGCTCGTTTAAATTTGCCTTGCTAGGCCTGCGCCGCAGAGCAAATTTACGCTAGCTCGTCTTTGTAAATTTTACGCACGAATATCCAATAAATCGCTCCCGCAAAAAACATACAGCCTATCAGCGCCGTGATCAGCGAGAGGCTAAGTCCAAGCTCAAAAAGCAGCCCTATACCGCTAGAAATCACCGCCGCGACGCCTAGATAAACCATATCGTTATAGGCGATTATACGTCCGTAAAATGCGGGATCGCACTTTTGCTGGATGAGCGTGTAGGTGTAGCTCCAAAGCGTCGAGGTAAAAAATCCCGCGCAAAAAATCCCGATAAATCCGATATAGAAGTTAAATTGCAGCGCGCTCCATGCGATGACGCCAAGGCCATGCCCGGCGTAGATATAGACTAGGTTGGAGTTTGAGACGAATTTGCTAAGCAAGAGCGGGCCTATGATAAGGGCGACGGCGCGGCAGGCGTTAATGTAGCCTATGATGAGCGATGCCGATAGTAGGCCAGCGTACGGATAGTCGGCTAGCAGAGCCACGAGCGCGTCGTAACTGGTCACGCCTACTACGGCGTGCAGCATGATGAGATGCGCGATGAGCGGATTTTGTTTTACGTATTTGAGGCCGTTTTTTAGCATCTCGCGGACTTTTTCGCCGCCTTTTTTAGCTCGCACGGCGATGTCCGTTTTAAGCAGAACGATAAGCGCCGCTCCGTAAAGAGCGCAGTCAAGCAAAAAGGCGCTTTTGATCCCGAAAAAATGGATATAAATGCCCGCTAGCCCCATGCCTGCGGTGTATGAAAAGGCCCAGATAAGCGAGTGGATCTCGTTTGCGGTTTTTATCTCGTCTTTGTTTAAAATTTTGGGAAACAGGCTCATTTCGACCTGAAAATACGTTCCGCCGGCCCCGACTCTGATAAATATTATCACAAATAGCAGCCACATCAAGGAGAGCTTGTCGATAAAAACGAGCATAAAAACCGTCACCATCTCCACGACAGTGAGCGCTATTAGCATCGGTTTGGGGCTAAATTTGTCCACCACGATACCGCTAAAAGGCGATAGCAGCACGCCCGGTACGAAAGCTAGCGCAGCTGCGGCCGTGATCGCCCAAACGGGCGCATCAAGCTCGATAAGTAGCGTGAAAATGCCCGTGTGCGAGAACCAAACGCCGAAATAGCAAATTAGTTGTATGAGCGAGAGGCGCGCGAAAACGGGTTGCGTTTTTAGTAGGTCGATAAATTTATTCATTTTGGGCTTCGGGTCAAATTTGAGCGCTAAATTTGCCGATTAGTTGGCTTCTAGCTTTTTGTAGATGCGCTCCTGGGCGAAATTTTCTTTGATAAAGCTGTTTTGGTTGCCTATCTGGCGAAGCGTGTCGCCGTTAATCTCGAAATTTAGCTTTTCGCGGTATTGATTCGTCACTCTTAGGGTGTTGCCCTCTATCTCGTAAATGCCTGTTTGTAGCTCTCTTTGCGCGATCTTTTTTTGATAAACGGTGTCGATTTTAAACGTACCGTCCGCGTTGAGTGTTAGTGTGCTTTTTGAATTTTCGCTACATCCGTCGCAAAACACCTTAGCCTCGTAAACTCCGATCAAATTTTCCTTATCTATCTCGGTGCCGCAGGTTTCAAAAACCTCCGTGCTGCCGCATTTTTTGCTA
>NZ_AOTD01000234.1 GCF_000344295.2 Campylobacter showae CC57C
GAAATTTTTAGTTTTTATCGCCTTTTTTAGCTGCTTAAACTCCGTCGCCCCAAGCCCGATAAGTAGCGCCCAAACCGCGATCATAACAAGAGCTTTGAAGCTCGGATAAAAGTAAAAAACGCTCATCAAAAGCAGCCCCGTAAGCATCATTGCAGCCAAAAACGCGTAGTAGGTAGGCAAAAACAGCTTGATGCGCTTAGCGTAGGCTGGCGAATTTACGCCAAAATTTATCAGGCAAAAGTGCGCCGCGACTAAGGCCAAAAGCATAAAGGCAAGCCCGATGTGGATGGAGCGCGCCAGCTCATAGAGTTCTGATAGGTGTTCGTTAAATTTCATTTTTCGGGCACCGGCTCTGGCGGCATATTTTCGTCGATACTTACGTTTGCATCGCTTTGCGCGATGGGTACGTCGCTAGGCACGGTGCCGCCAAGATCCAGCGACGCGGGCTCCTTTTTCTCCTCGCAACCGCCAAAAAACAGCGCCGCCAGCGTCAAAATCGCAAAAATTTTCCTCATTTGCGCTAGACCTCCTTTGGATTTACTATTTTTTTGCCTAGCTTGATTTTCTCAAACAACTCCTCGTCCTCCCACTCGGCTCTAACGCCCTCGGAAAAGACGATCTCGTTTAAATTTACCTCGCCCATTTTGGCGTTATACGCATCCTCTCTGAAGCACTGCGCATAGCCCGTGTCGGTCTCGTGGACGATGACACTGTGAAGCTTCACTTCGCGCTCGCCGTTTTGCATCTGCGTGGTTTTCAAAAGCCTATCGATCATCACGAAAAATATCCTACAAAACTGCTCTGCAGAGGGATTTAGTGGGATCTCGATCCAGCGAGCGGAGTGTTTTTTGAGATCGTTTTTATACTCCACCCTGTCTCCGCTATATATCGTCGTGCAGTGATCGAAGCTATCGATGATGCAGCCGATACCCTGCTTCATCAGACCAAAGTCATACACCATCCCCGCGTTATCGAGAAAATTTGATTCAAGTAAAATTTCAGCCCTGTAAGAGTGCCCGTGGATACTGGTTTTGCAGCGTCTCGAGCTACAAAATCTAACGATATGGGCATTTTCAAATTTAAACATTTTTCTTATTATCATCTTAGCTCCGTTTATTAAATTTGCGTTTTGTGCCGTAAAGATGCGGGCTAAATTTATGCCCTAAACCCCTTCTTTTGCGCCCCAAAGCCTGATGTGCAGGCGATCGGAGTAGTTAAAGCCGTGCGTGATCGTAAACTGCGCGACGGCTCTAGCGTTTTGCTCGAGGCTTATTTTATCATAACCTTGCGGCATACAAAAGACTTCCGTGTCGCAAATCTCTAAAATGCGTGAAATCTGCGCTATCGCCGAGCCGTCTTCCGCGCTTTTTTTGTCAAGGACGAATTTATAAAAACTGCCAGCAGAGTTTTGTTTTATGGCTTTTAGAGCGCTAGCGTTGATGCGTCTAGCCTCGCTTTCGCCGCTATTTTCGAGCTTGACGCTGACGGCGAAACGGCACTTTTTATAAATTTCAAATTTGGCGAAATCAACCTCGATCGTGCCGTTCGTCTCAAAGTGCGGCTCGTAGCCCTCACTGATCGCAAAATTTAAAAAATCTAGCAAAATTTGGCTTTTGTGATGCAGCAGCGGTTCGCCGCCCGTGATGACGATGATGGGCTTACGGCGTAAATTTGCGCTCAAATTTTGAGTGATTTTTATGAGTTCGTCGGCGCGGGTGATTTTTTGATACGAAAAATGTCCCGTAAAAACTGCGCGAATCGTATCGCAGCCTGTTAGCGTCTCGCCGGTTTTAGGAGAAACGGTCCGCACTCCAAAGCCCGCGCAGTTTAGATTGCAGCCCGCAAAGCGTAAAAAAATCGCCAAACGGCCGCTACTCGCGCCTTCGCCTTGGATACTTAAAAAACTCTCGACCAGGTTTAAACTCAAATTTCGCCTTTTAAATTTTGGGCGATTATATCAAAATTTAAAGGGTAGTTTTATGGAGTTAGGCGGATTTTACGTCAAAATTGAGCGGGTTTTGATAAAAAACGGCGGTAAATTTATGGGTAAAAATATAAAATTTGAACATAGTTAAATTTGATTCAAATTTAATAAAAAGTAGGCTAAATCTACGTCAAATCTAGCGTAAATTTAGCCCTGTTTTCAGCCGCCTGTTTGGTAAAAGGCGCGGCTTGAGGTCTCGTTTTGAGCGCCGATCGCCCATTTGTTTTCTTTTGGCTTGTTTTGTAGTACCTGGCGCAATATCTCGCTAGCGCCCGCGATATCGCCCTTTCTCACGGCATCTTTTATACTCATCGCATCCTCGAAATACAGGCACGGGATGAGATGCCCCTCGGCCGTGAGGCGGATGCGGTTGCAGCTCTCGCAAAAGTCGTGTTTGTGCGGGTCGATGATGCCGAATGTATAGCCGTCCCCCAGTCGGTAGATGCTAGCCGGGCCGGTCGGGATTTTTTCAGCCGCTTCAAAGCGATATTTTTTTGCGATGACGTCTAAAATTTCGGCCGATTTCATGCCTTTTAGCTCGTCATTTGCGTGGACGTTTTCCATGTATTCGATATAGCGAATTTGACAGCCCATAGAGCGTGCAAACTCTAGCAAAGATACGATCTCGTCGTCATTTACGCCTCTTAGCGCGACGGTGTTTAGCTTGACTTTTAGCCCAGCCTCAAGAGCTGCATCAAGGCCCGCTAAAACCTCATGCAAGACGCTTTTTTGCGCGAGAAATTTGGCTTTTTCGGTTTTTAAGCTATCAAGCGACATATTTATGCGCTTTAAACCCGCGTTTTTTAGGGCTTTTGCGTAGTGTTTGAGCATAAAGCCGTTTGTCGTGATGGCTAGATCGATATCAGGACTGTGCTCGTTTATCATCGCGATAAATTTGTCCAAGTCCTTGCGCAGTAGCGGTTCGCCGCCCGTGATACGGATCTTTTTTACGCCTTCGTCTAAGCAGACTTTGACAAATAAAAACAGCTCCTCAAAGCTTAGTAAATTTTCTCTCGGTTCCCAGCTAAACGGAGTTTTAGGCATGCAGTATTTGCATCTAAAGTTGCATCTTTGCGTGACCGAAATACGCAGATAATCAACCGTCCGTCCGTGCCCGTCTATTAACATTTTTCGCCCCTAAATTTTATCAAAACCATTTAATTTTGATTTGGTTAAAAGGCATTATAGGAATTTAAGCTTTAAATTTTTTTAAAATTCGCGTATGAAAATAATGTTATTTTTTTATATTTCGCGCCTGTATTTTAACACTAAATCAGCTCCCGCAGTTTTAGCGTCAGCTCTACCTTGCCAAGCCCCACGCACAGCTCTTTTGCGATGCTTTCGATGCTTTTGCCTTCGCTATACATCTGCACGATGCGCTTTTCGTCATCCTCGCCGTTTGGAGCGGAGATCTTGCTGATGCTTTTGGTGCGCTCTTCAAGCGTAAAAAGCCTATCTTGCTGCTGGCTTTGGAAGTTATCTATTGAGCTTTCGATGCCTTGGAGAGTGTTTATTATCGGGGTTATTTTTTGATTGATTTTTTCATTTAGACGCTGTTCGAGGTTGCTTTCTAGCTGCACTATGTCAAATTCGGCCGGCTCGCTGTTTTGATTAAAATTCGCAACCTGTTTTTTTACGGCGTGAAGCTCTTGTATCAGGCTTTCGATCGCTTTTTCATATCTTGAAAATTTCCTTGAAGCCTCTAAATCTTTTATAAAAACCAGCACGAAAAGCACCGTCAAAATCAGCCCAAAAATAACAAATATTATCAAGTCGTTACTCATCGTTCATCTCCTTTAATTCTCTTATCATAGCGCGCTCTCTGGCCGTCACGTAGCCGTTGTAGTCGCTCTCGTCGCTCTCGTTTATGCGCGTGATTTTGGCGGTTTTTTCATCTAGCGCTTCAAAAAATATCGCCACGTCTCGCTTTGGGAAAATAGGCATAAAAATGCGTCCGTAGTAGCCCGCACCTTCTTTAAATTTAGCCTCTTTTATCCTAAAATTTTCAAAATTTATCCCGTCTAGCACGCTAGATTGCGCAAGCTCGAGTTTTACGAATTTCTCGTTTTTTATGTAGGCGTTTAGCTCGTCAAATTTACGGTGAAGCTCGACCAGCAGCGTCAGTATCACCTGATCGCTTTCTTTCGTGTCGCCCTTTGCTTTGGCGCGCTTTATCCACGCTCCTAGCGGATCGTCCTCGTTTCCGCTTAGCTTGTCAAATTCGCGCAAAAACTCGCTCTCGCGCTCGCCGATTTCCTCAAAAACTACGTCTAAATTTGCCGGAACCAGTCTCATAGGCTAGCCCAAACGAAAACGAAAAAAAGTATGCCCAGATAGCCGTTTAGCGTGAAAAACGCACGGTCGATCTTGCTAAAATCCCGCCTAACGATGCGGTGCTCGGCAACCAAGATACCCCCGCAAAGCAAAATGCCCGCATACGCGGCCGTGCCAAGCCATCCCGCCCACGCAAAAAGCAACCAAAATATCACGGCTGTGGCGTGAAATATCGCCGAGATAAACATCGTAGCCTTTTCACCGTAAACGCTAGGTATGCTAAAAAGCCCGTGCTCGCGGTCAAATTCGATATCCTGAAGCGAATAAAGCAGGTCAAATCCCGCCACCCAAAACATCACGCCAAGGCAGAGCAGCACGCTAAAAAGCGGTATCTCGCCCGCAACGGCGACGGCTCCAGCGATGGGCGCGAGGCCCAGCGAGAGACCTAAGACTAAGTGCGCTAGCTCGCTAAAACGCTTAAAAAGCGAATATCCGCCAAGCACCGCTAAGATCGGAAAGCTCAGCCAAAACGCAAGATCGTTTACGAGATAGGCGACTAGCACGAAGATGACGGCGTTTGCTGCGATAAAAATTTGCAGATTCGTCCTGCCGATACGTCCGTCCACGCTTGGGCGATTTGCCGTGCGCGGGTTTAATTTGTCGATGTCCTCGTCCTTGTAGCGGTTAAAAGCCATCGCGAAATTTCGCGCCGAAACCGCGCAAAGAACGCCCAAAATAAGCAACTTCCAGCCAAACCAAGCCGTGCCGTTTACCTGCGCGCTCGCCGTTATCATCGCCGTAAAGATAAAAGGCAGCGCGAAAACAGAGTGCTTAAAGACGATTAGTTCGTTAATATTTTTTAAAATATTTATAAATTTTTGCATAATCTTCCTGAAATTTTTGC
>NZ_AOTD01000235.1 GCF_000344295.2 Campylobacter showae CC57C
GCAGCGGCTAAAAGCGCGGCGGTAACGGAGCTATCTACGCCACCGCTAACGGCGCAAAGGACCTTTTTATTGCCCACGGTTTCTTTGATTTTAGCGATCTGGGTTTTAGCAAAGCTACCCATATTCCACGTGCTTTCGCAGCCGCAGATATATTTGGCGAAATTTTTTAAAATTTGAGTACCAAACTCGCTGTGCTGCACCTCCGGGTGAAACTGTAGAGCGTAAAATTTGCGCTTTTCGTCGCCAAATACGCAGTAAGGCGAATTTTCGCTAGTCGCGATCGCCTCAAAGCCGTTAGGTAGGTTTTTTACGAGGTCGGAGTGGCTCATCCAGACGGTTTGCTTTTCAGGCGTATCGGTAAAGAGTGGATGGGATTTTAGGACGTTTAGGCTTGCCTTGCCGTACTCTTTGTGAGAAGCCGGAGCGACCTCGGCGCCGAATTTATGCGCCAAAAGCTGCATACCGTAGCAAATGCCTAAAATCGGCAGCTTTAGCTTAAATACGCCCTCGTCGCAAAAATACGCATCCGGAGCATAAACGCTAGCAGGACCGCCGCTTAGGATTATGCCTTTGGGTTTTTTCGCTTTAATCTCCTCGACCTTAACGTTAAAAGGTAAAATCTCGGTATAAACGCCCTGCTCGCGCAAGCGTCTAGCGATGAGCTGGGTATACTGCGAGCCAAAATCCAAAACTATTATCGTGTTATTCATGAGCGTCCTTTAAAAATATAAATGAAAAATTTCAAACTGTATGTACCAGATCACGACCGATACGATATAGCCGGCAACCACTGTCCAAGCGTATTTCATATGCGCGCCGAAGGTATAGATGCCTTTTAGTTTGCCCATTACGCCAACGCCCGCAGCCGAACCGAAGCTTATCATAGATCCGCCAATACCGGCAGTCAAGGTAACTAGCAGCCACTGGCTTAAGTTTTCGCCCACATCCGCGCCCATCATAGGATTTGCTTTTAGCACGGCGGACATAACAGGGACGTTATCCACGATAGCAGATAGGAAGCCAACGCCGATATTTACGGTTGTGGCGCCAAATTTATCATAAAGCGAAACGGCGTAGTTTAAAAATCCGACGAAGTGTAGCGCACCGACGGCGGCAAGGATACCGAAGAAAAAGAAAAGCGTGTTGTTTTCGATCTTTGACATATAGTGAAAGACGTGCATAGGCTCTTCGTTTTTGTTTGTTTTTTTGTAGATGTAGGTGTAAATACTAAGAAGCGAGAAGCCAAACATCATGCCCCACATCGCAGGTAGGTGGAAAAGCTGATGCATCATAACAGCCGAAAATATAGTAAATGCGCCAAGACCGATAACGACTTTACCGCCTTTTTTGATGGTTACTTTCGGCTCTGTCGCAGGATCAAAATGCGGACTGCCCGCAGGCACTATGCGCGCTAGCAAGAAAGCCGTAACTAACCAGCCGATAAATGAAGCCGGGAAAAGCGCGAAAAAGTCGATAAACGGAGCCTTGCCCGCAGCCCACGCCATCAGCGTCGTAATATCGCCAAACGGACTCCACGCGCCGCCTGCGTTTGCGGCTACGACGATGTTTATCGCGCCCGCTACTAGGAAATTCGTATTATTTCTATCTATCGTTAAAAGTACAGTGGAGAGGATGAGAGCGGTGGTTAGGTTATCGGCGACGGGACTAATGAAAAACGCCAAAACGCCCGTTAGCCAAAAAAGTCTTTTATACGTGTAGCCTTTTGAGACGAGGTTGTATTTTAGTGCGTTAAACACGTCACGCTCGATGAGCGCCTCGATATAGGTCATCGCAACCATCAGGAAAAACACTATCTGTGAAATCTCTAAAATCAGGTGGTTTACCTCATTTTGCAACAAATGCACGTCTAGGCCGTTTGCCAGCATATAAAAGCCGATGAGCAAGAACATAAAAGTGCCGATAAATATGGCCGGCTTAGCCTTATCGATGTGAAAATTTTCCTCCGTAGCGATGAAAAAATATCCCACGACGAAAATGATTAGACTCGCGATACCGACCCACGTAGTCGTTAAATTTAAAGCCTCGCCCGCGGCGTCGCCGCTACCGAAGGCTAAAGCGAAAAACAGACTCAAAAGTCCGACGATCTTCATTTACTCTCCTTGATTTATAGTTTATTTATTTTTTCGGTTTTGCTGTTTGAGGGCTCAGACGGCGCTTCATAGAACGGATCGCCCTTGTGGCCGCAGCCTGCTATAAAAATTAACAAAAAAAATGCTAAAATCGCCTTATGAAAGACGCTAAGACTATTATTCGACATATTGTTGATAATCCTTTTTATAAAGAGTTAAAAAACCGTAGCGAATGCGGAGAATTTTTACAGCTTTTAAGCCTAAATCATCGCAGGCTCATCGCCTTTTGCTACGAGAAAAACGGTATTTTGTTTTTCGCCATGTTTCATCCGCTAGGACTTCAGGAATTAAAAAGCGATAGTAGTATAAAAATGTTAAAAGGCTTATTAAAAATCTATTCTAGCGTAAATTTTGACGGTAGGCTCGCTCGCGTGACGGACGTTAAATTTTTTGTGACAAAGCATTTAAAATTTAAAAAAGCGACCGACCCATACGAAAAAAAGCGAATTTTTACCTACGCCGAACCGGCCAAGGGGGAGTTCGTAAATTTAGCCAAAAGTGAGCGGATTTTCGAGGGCTTTGAAAAAATTCGCCTTGCTATTAAGCAAAATTTAGCCAAAGAATCAAGCGGGGCGCGATGAGTCAAATTTGGTCAAATTTAACCCCAAGCGGCAAAAGCTCATATTTACCGACGGGAGCTAAATTTTGTTAATCGACGAGATCCGCTCGCTGCCCGCCAAGCCCGGCGTTTATCAGTATTTCGACAAGGCAGGCAAGCTGCTTTACGTCGGCAAAGCTAAAATTTTAAAAAACCGCGTCAAAAGCTACTTTTCGTTTACGCCCGCGCTCGCCCCCTCGCCCAAGGTTAGCCCGCGCATCCACAAGATGATCAGCGAGGCCGTACACCTCGAGTATATCGTCACTCCCAGCGAAGCCGATGCGCTGATACTAGAAAACTCCTTCATCAAGCAGCTAAGGCCCAAATACAACATCTTATTGCGCGACGATAAGACCTACCCGTACATCTACGTAAATTTGGACGAGGATTTCCCGCGCTTTGAGATCACGCGAAAGATCGTCCGTGGCAAAAACGTCAAGTATTTCGGCCCCTATTTTCGCGGCGTGCGCGAGCTTTTGGATGCGCTAAGGCTAAGCTTTAAACTCGTGCAAAGCAAAAGCGCGCTCAAAGCCACGGGCGCATATCTACCTTATCAGATCGGCTACTCCGAGGCCCCTCTCATCAGCAAAATTTCGCCCGCAGACTACGCCAAGGTCGTAGAGAGCGCGATCGCGGCGCTAAACAATCCTCTTTCTATGCTGCCAAAGCTCGTAAATTTGATGAACAAATACGCCCAAAACGAAAACTACGAGCAAGCCGCTCTCGTGCGCGATAAAATCAACGCTATCAAGGACCTGGACGTCAAAATCGAGGTCGATCTAGCTAAGCTTGAGGACTTTGAGATTTTTGCCGTGGGCGCGGAGCAAAATTTGCTTTGTGCAGTGCGTTTTAGCGTGCACGGCGGCAAAATCAGCGGCGTGTATCAAAATATCACAAACGCCAAAATGAGCTCGCAAGGCGACCTAAACGACGCTTACAAGCAAATCGTTTTAGAGAGCTTTCCAGCTGGCGCACCCGTCGTGAGCGCGAAAATTTACACGCTAGAAGCCTTTGAAGACGCAAGTCTAGTAGAGGAGATTTTAACCGCTCGCCACGGCCGCAAATTTAGCATCTCCGTGCCTAAAATCGGCGAGAAAAAGCGCATCTGCGAAATGGCGCTAACAAACGCGCAAGTCTTTATCCAAAAGTACCTAAAAACCCACGACGACGCG
The DNA here is from genome assembly GCF_000344295.2 of Campylobacter showae CC57C. Taxonomy (GTDB): domain Bacteria; phylum Campylobacterota; class Campylobacteria; order Campylobacterales; family Campylobacteraceae; genus Campylobacter_A; species Campylobacter_A showae_B. The sequence goes on from NZ_AOTD01000235.1 coordinate 3,921, forward strand.
TTTTTGGACGAGCTAAAGGAGTATTTCGACCTAGCCTGCGCGCCGCATGTCATCGAGACTTTCGACAACTCGCATATGTTCGGCGCGGCCGCGGTCGGCGCGATGGTGCGCTTTGAGCACGGCAACTTCGCCAAAGAGCACTACCGCCACATGCACCTCTCCCACGCAAACGACTACGATCAGATGCGTCAAATGCTTACAGAACGCGCTTTGCGGTTTGACAAGCTTAGTCCGCCCGATCTCTGGCTCATCGACGGCGGTCAGGCGCTGCTAGACCTCGCCTCGGACATCATCGCTAGCAGCGGTGCAAACGTCGATATACTCGCCATCTCAAAAGAAAAAATAGACGCCAAAGCCCACCGCGCAAAAGGCGGCGCGAGGGATAAAATTTACGCTAGTAGCGGCGTATTTACGCTGCCAACAGGCGACAGGCGGCTACAGTTTTTTCAGCGGCTGCGCGACGAGGCGCACAGATTTGCCATTACCTTTCATCAAAAAACCAAGCGCAAGGAGGATCTGGGTGCTAGCAAGCTAGCAGATGCGGGCGTATCGGCTGGCAGCATCGCAAAGCTGGTCAAATTTTACGGTAACTTTGAAGCGATAATGACCGCAACGAGCGAGGAGATAGAAAAGGTGACGAATAGGAGCGTAGCGGCTAAAATCGAGCAGCTAAAAGAGAGTGAAATTTGATGAAATTTGGGGCTTATTTTGTAAAATTTGCCCTGAAATTTGAGCCAAATTTGACGCGTTTGTTTTCGTCAAATTTGGAAGCGTAAATTTTAACTCGCCGCGTTTGGGCAAATTTCGCCGCGGTTATTTGCAAGTCAATCCGTCAAATTTGATGCAAAAAGCGATCAAATTTGCGCACTAAACCTAAAATTTACGCGAGCGATTACGTAGCGCAAATTTAAATTTCGCGCCGCCACCAAGGTCTGCTTCGGCAAATTTAGCGTTTCGCGGCTTTTTCTATCGCTTCGGCCGCGTCGCAGCCATCTTTCCAGCCGTATGCGCACGCCTTTTGCAGATAGTTTTTTGCGCTAGTTACGTCTTTTTCGCCAAGCATCGCGTTGTAGTAAAGTACGCCAAGATTAAAGCAAGACATCCCGTCTTTTGCCTCGCAGGCTTTGCGCCAGATTTCGCCCGCTTTTTGCGCGTCTTTTTTGACACCGAGCCCCTGCTCGTAAAGCGAGCCTAAATTTGCACAACCTAGCAAATAACCGCTATCGCAGGCTTTTTTATAGAGCTCGGCGGCCTTTGGTTCGTCCTTTCTAACCCCTTCGCCTTTGCGGTAGGCGACGCCCAAATTTACGCACGCGCGCACATACTCTCCGTCGCACGCCTTTTTAAACAGCGCAAACGCCTTTTCGTAGTTTTTGTCTAGGTCGCACTCCTCAAGCTTGACGCCGATGTAGGCAAGACCCAAGTTATCACAGCTCTCAAAATCGCCCGCGTCGCAACCCCTTTGCAGCCCGCTCGTATCGCATTTTGCAGCATTTAAAGAAATCGCCGTAAAAACGGCTAAAAATATAAATTTATTCATCTTGCATTTTTTGATATCAAATTTAACGCACCGTTTTGTAACGGACGCAAATTTAAGCCCGAACGACTCGGTAAATTTAACGAAATATTGCGCCCGTCAAAAGGCAAATTTGGCCTAAATTTACGCCTTTTTGCCTTTTTCCTTGCCTTTGTCGCCAGACTCTTCGCCTTTAAACCACCCTTTTATCTTGTCCAAAATTCCTTCGTCCTCTTTCTCGTCGTAGCTTGCTTTGCCGGCCTTGATGCCAAAGCTTTCTTGTAGCTGATTTAGTAGCGAGATTTGCTCGCCCGTTAGCTCTTTTGGCGTTTTTATGGAGATTTGAGCTACGAGCCTGCCGTATCTTTTGCTATTTACGTTTTTTACGCCAAGGCCGTCAAATACGAACTGCTGCTTGTCTTTTGCGCCGACTGGTAGCTTGAGCTCGGTTGTGCCTTTTAGCGTCGGGATCGTGATCGTCTCGCCCAAAATCGCCTGCGTGAAAAACACCGGAATCTCGATATAAACGTCGCTTTCGTGACGAACGAAATGCTCGTCGGCTTCAACCTCGATATGCACGTATAAATCGCCTCTGGCGCCGGTTGAGGAGACGTTGCCCTTTTCGCTCACGCGCATACGCATGCCGTCGTCGATGCCCTCGGGGATATTTACTTTGACGTTTTGGCGTTCTTCTTTAAAGCCGCTACCGCCACAATCAGAGCATCTATCCTTGACCGTTTCGCCCGTGCCGTTACAGTACGGACACTCCTGCACGAAGCTCATAAAGCCCCTCTGCTGCGATATCCGGCCCCTACCCTCGCAGTGCGGACATACGTGCGTTTTGCCGTCTTTCGAGCCGCTGCCTTTACATGTCTGGCACGGTTTTTTGATCGTAAATTCTATCTCTTTTTCGGCGCCGAACACCGCTTCGTTAAATTTGATCCTAAGAGCTATTTCTAGATCGAGCGGATATTTGTCGCTGCTTCTTTTGCGGCTGCTTGCACCAGAGCTAAATCCGCCGCCAAAAAACGAGTTAAAGATATCGCCCAAATCAAAATCCGCGCTAAATCCGCTAGAGCTAAAGCCGCCTCTGCCCTCAAGCCCGGCCTTGCCGTATCTATCGTATATCGCGCGCTTTTCTTCGTCGCCTAGCACCTGGTAAGCTTCGTTTACCTTTTTAAAATTTTCTTCCGCTTCTTTGTCGCCTTGATTGCGGTCCGGGTGGTACTTTAGCGCTAGTTTTCTAAATGCTTTTTTTATGGTTTCAGAGTCGCTATTTTTGCTGATTTCTAAAATTTCGTAGTAGTCTATTTCCACAAAATCTCCTAAAATTTTTAAATTTAAAGGGCGATTTTATCTTATTATTTATAAAAATTCAAAGCGTGGGAGAATTTTAAACGAGGATAGTAAATTCGGAAAAAAAATTTAACTTTTTTTGGTTATAATCATTTTCGTTAAATCTATTTGAAAGGCTTAAAATGATTAATGTTTTAATGATTGAAGACGATCCGGAATTCGCGCAAATCCTATCCGAGTACTTGAGCGATTTTAATATAAAAGTAACAAATTTCGAAGATCCTTATTTAGGACTAAGCGCCGGAGTAAAAAATTTCGACCTGCTCATCCTAGACCTTACTTTGCCAGGCATGGACGGCCTAGAAGTGTGCAAAGAGATCCGCAGCAAATACAACATCCCTATCATCATCTCCTCTGCTCGCAGCGATATCAGCGACAAGGTCGTGGGACTGCAGCTAGGCGCGGATGACTATCTACCAAAACCATACGATCCAAAGGAAATGTACGCGCGCATAATGAGCCTAATCCGCCGCTACAAAAAGACCAACGAAGTGCAAGAAGAGGTCGTGGATACGCTATTTAGGATAGACGAGCGCAGACACGAAATCTACTACAACAACGAAAGCCTAACACTAACGCCGGCCGAGTATGAAATTTTGAGCTACCTTATCAAGCAGCACAGCTTTTCGGTTTCTCGCGAGCAGCTAGTTTATAACTGCAAAAGCCTAAAAGACAAGGACTCAAAGAGCCTAGATGTCATCATCGGCAGACTAAGAACCAAGATCGGCGACAGCTCAAAAGCGCCTAAACATATATTTTCGGTACGCGGAATAGGCTATAAACTCATAGGATGAGATACTCCTTAACCACGAAAATTTCGGTAGTTTTCGCACTAGCGTTTTCGCTTGTTTGCATTTTGTTCTACACGTTTGCGAGCATACAGCTAGATAACGCGTTAGAAAAGATAAAAAACAAGCAGCTAAACGCGATAAACTACCTCATCGCTTCATACGAAAAGTCAAATCCGCCTAGCGATTTGACTAATTATTTTAGAAATTTCGGACTAACCTACGTCAAAAGCGACAAAACCGTCGCAAACGTCATAAGCACGGGCAAGACGGTCTTTGCCAAGCAAACGCAGCTGGGGCTATTTCAGTCGTTGCTTTTTCAGGATAGTTTGTACCTGCAGATCAAAAATCCTTCGTTTCAAATTTTACTCGAAAGCGACGATACGAAAAATATAAACGATCCGATTTGGGTGGGCTTTATCCTCACGACGGCGCTTCTTGTATCGCTCTACGTTTCGGTGATGAAGTCGCTGATGCCGCTTAAAAAACTAAGCTCTGACATCAGGAAATTTGGCGCCGGAAATATGGACGTAAATATCGCAAAACCCGACTCCGACGACGAGATAGCCAAGGTCGCGATAGAATTTGACGCTGCAGCTAGCAAGATCAGGGAGCTTTTGCGCTCTAGACAGCTGTTTTTACGCACGATCATGCACGAGCTAAAAACGCCGATCGGCAAGGGGCGCATAGTCTCTGAAATGGTGCAAAATCCTACGCACAAAACCCGCTTGATAGCGATATTTGAGCGCCTTGATATGCTCATAAACGAGTTTGGCAAGATCGAGCAGCTGCTATCCAAAAACTACGCGCTAAACTATCAGGAGTCATACTTTTCAAACATCCTTGATCAGGCGCGCGACATGCTGATGCTTGATAAATTTGAAGAAAAAGTGAGCGTAGATATTCGCCGAGATATATTGCTACGCGTGGATTTCGGGCTCTTTTCGCTCGCGATCAAAAACCTCATAGATAACGCCCTAAAATACGCCGACGATAAAAAGACGCAGGTCATCTGTGACGCAGACGGCATAGTCGTGAGAAATCTAGGTCAACCGCTACAAAATCCTATCGAGTACTACATGCAGGCCTTTATCCGAGAAAAGGGCAGCAAAAGCAGCGGCATGGGGCTAGGGCTTTACATCATCGACCACATCTGCCGTATGCACAAATTTAGCCTAAAATACTCCTACGAGGACGGCTTCCACTCATTTAAAATTTGCACCAATCCAAAGGAAAGCGTTGAAAAAAGGGCTTGAGAAATTTAGCGAGCTCGTGGCGGCCTTTGAGCGACTGCCTGGCGTGGGCAAAAAGTCCGCCCAGCGCTACGCCTATCACGTCTGCCTAAAGGATAGCTTCGGCGGGCTAAAGCTCGCGCAAAGCATCGAGGACGCCGTGAGATTTACGGGCAAATGTCAAATTTGCGGCGGGCTTAGCGAGGATGAGATTTGCGATATTTGCAGTGACGAAACGCGCGATAAGGAGCTACTAGCGGTCGTAGAAAGTCCAAAGGATATCCTAGTTTTCGAGCAAAGCGCGATCTACCGCGGTCGCTACTTTGTGCTAGAAGAGATAACGCAGGAGCAAACCGAAAAACTGCGCGAGATCATCCGCCAAAACGGCGTAACCGAGATTATTTTCGCGCTCACGCCGGGGCTTAGCAGCGACGCGGTAATGGTTTTTATCGAGGATAAGCTAAGCGATTTGGGCGTTAAATTTAGCAAGATAGCCCAAGGCGTACCAACAGGCGTAAATCTCGAAAACATCGACCTTCTATCGCTTATGAAAGCGCTTGATAGCAGGACTGAGCTGTAAATTTAACTCTGGCGTGCAAAATTTTTATCAATTTAACGCCATATTTTTAAATTCGCTCGACTCCAAATTTAAGATTGGTCGGCCAAATTTCCATCGCATTTCAAAACAGATAGACATCCTCAAATTTAACCCGCCGCCAAAGCTGATCAAATTTAGTACGTAGTCCGAAAATCAAATTTTACAAGCACGACAAAGAATAAAAAGAAAATTTAAAAAGAGAAATTTACGACCCGAAGGCCGTAAATTTAAGCCGCCCGAAATGAGCGAGAGAAGTTACTTCGTAGTTTTTTGGATATATGAGAACTCGGAAATCTTCGTCCACTCGCGAGCTTTAGCCAAAAACGCTCTTTGAGAGTCCAAAATCTCCTTAAACAACGGATCTTTCGCCGCCTCTTCGTCTAGGATTTCGTCGCTTGCTTTTCTAAGCGCGTCCATGACGTCCTGTGGAAACGAGCGAACCTCGATATCAGGATACTCCGCTTTCATCTTCGCCCAGTATTCTGCGTTATCAAAGAACGAGCGCGTATTTAGCATGCTAGCTACCTCGTTAGCCGCAGCCTCGATCACAGCCTGAAGGTCGGCAGGTAGCTTCTCGTAGGTCTTTTTGTTTACGAAAAACTGAGTTTGGCCGCTCGGCTCTTGCCAGCCTGTGTAGTAGTATTTGGCGATCTTGTGAAAACCAAGACCCATATCAAACGCAGGGCTCACCCACTCGACCGAGTCGATCGTGCCCATCTCTAGCGCCATATATAGCTCGCCGGTCGGGATCGTGTTTATCGTAGCTCCCACGCGCGCCATAACCTCGCCGCCAAAGCCAGGGATCCTGATCTTTAGACCCTTTAGGTCCTCGACGCTTTTGATCTCTTTTTTAAACCAGCCACCCATTTGCGTGCCTGTGTCGCCCGCGTTAAATACCTTAATGTTGTATTTATCGTAAACTTTTTCCTCTAGTTGTTTGCCGCCGCCAAACTCATACCATGCGCGTAGCTCGCTAGCAGTCATACCAAAAGGCACGGCGGTAAAAAACATAGTGTTTGCGTCCTTGCCCTTATAGTAATAAGACGCAGTATAGCCGATATCGTACTGACCGCCCTTAACGAAGTCTAGGATACCAAACGGCGCCTTGTGCTTAGACGGATAGTCTATCCTCACCTCTAGCCTGCCATCGCTTAGCGTCTCGACTACGCGTTTAAATTCTTTCGCCGCATCGCCCAAAACCGGAGTCGTGCTCTCCCAGGTGCTGGCTAGCTTTAGCTTATAGGTTTTGTCCGCTGCGTTCGCGCTTAGCGCTAAACCGAAAGCAGCCAAAACCACTAAAAACTTTTTCATTTTTACTCCTTAAAATAAATTGGCCGATTATACTTATTTTTTTTAAAAATTTGGTAAAATTGCGCAAAAAGGGGCATCCATGAATAAAAAAACCAAAATCCTAGCCACGGTCGGACCGGCCAGCGAATCCATAGAGGTTATGGAGCAATTAGTTTTAGCCGGAGTCAATGCTTTTAGGCTAAATTTCAGCCACGGCACGCATGAATATCACAAATCAAATATCGATAAAATCAGGCAAGTAGAGGCGAAGCTCGGGCGCAAAATAGGTATATTTCAGGATATCTGCGGCCCTAAAATAAGAGTCGGCAAACTAGACAGAAGCGAATTTAAACTAAAAATCGGCGATACTCTAATCTTCGTAAAAGAAGAAATACTCGGCGAGCAAATAGACGAAAATCGCTATAAGCTTTGCATAAACCAGCCTCAAATTTTAGCCGCATTAAAAACGGGCGAGTACATATATCTATGCGACGGACAGATCCGCGCTAAGATCGTAAACGCAAGCGCCCAAAAAGTAGAAGCCGTGGTGGAAAACGACGGGATACTCCGCTCGAACAAGGGTGTAAATTTCCCAAATACCAAGCTTAATATCGAAGTTATCACGCCTAAGGATTTAAAAGATTTGGAATTCGGCGCTAAAAACGGAGTGCATTTCGTCGCGATCTCTTTCGTGCAAAACGCGAACGACATAAGAAAAGCTAGAGAAATCCTAAAGGGCTTTGGCTCTAAAGCTCAAATTTACGCCAAAATAGAAAAATTTGACGCCGTAGAAAACATCGATGAGATCATCGAGGTTAGCGACGGCGTGATGGTCGCTCGCGGCGATCTAGGTATCGAGGTGCCGTACTACAAGGTGCCGACGATCCAAAAACTCATCATCAAAAAAGCAAACGAAGCCGTTAAGCCGGTCATCACCGCTACGCAGATGATGCTAAGCATGGCCGAGCATGAAACGGCAACTAGAGCCGAGATCAGCGACGTAGCAAACGCCGTACTAGACGGCACTGACGTAGTCATGCTAAGTGAAGAAAGCGCGGTCGGCATAAACCCGGTCGCCGTCGTGGAAGCAATGAGCAACACCATAATCCAAACGCAGCAAATTTATCCTTTTAATAAATTTAATTTCGATCGCTACGACGATACGGATATGATGGCATCTAGTACGGCCAGGCTCGCCTCGGCGCTAAAAGTAGACGGTATCATCGCGCTAACCTCATCGGGCGGCTCGGCGGCGAAACTAGCCAGATACCGCACGGATATAGATATCATCGCTATAACGCACAACGAACAGGCCGCGTATAGGCTGACTCTTTGCTGGGGTATCACCGCGGCGTTCGTGATAGAAAAGGAAGAAAGGCTGCATACGCTGATGGCTAAATCGATCAAAGCGGCAGTCCAAAAAGGCTATATAAAAGACGACAAAAGCTACATCATGACGGCCGGATATCCGACTGGAGTGGCGGGCAGCTCTGACTTGATCAGAATTTTAAGAAAAGCTCAGATAGATTATTATCTAGAAGAAGCCGATAAATAAAGGGCTTTTCGCATCGAGGCTTCGATTTTGGCCTCGTCAAGCGAACCCTCGAAAAATAAATTTAACGCCTTTACCGCTTGAAAAAGCAGCATCTCCGAGCCGTCTTTATGCGCGAGTCCGCTAGCGGCGGCTAAATTTAAAAAAGGCGTTTTCTTGCCGTAAATCACGTCGAAGGCAAATTTAGCCCCCTCGAAAATCGAACGCAAAAGCTCGGCGGGCGCGGGTAAATTTTCATCTTTTAGCCCTGCTGAAGTCGTATTTACGACGAGGTCAAATTTGCCGCCTTTTAATTTGCCGAAATCCGCCCAGCTAAATTTTTCAAATTCGGCAAAATTTGCCAGTCTCTCCTCGCTTCTATTTAGCACGCAAACTCGCACGCCGCGGCTCTTTAGCGCATAGGCGACCGCTCTAGCCGTCCCGCCCGCGCCTAAAACGAGAGCTGATTTTATCTGCCCAAAGCTTTCTATCGCTCGTAAAAATCCCGGCGCGTCGGTGTTGTAGCCGTAAATTTTATCGCCGCGAGATACCAGAGTGTTTACGGAGCCGATTTTAGCAGCCGTTTCGTCTGCGATGTCGCACTGCGCGAGCGCAGCTTCTTTGTGAGGGACGGTAACGTTTGCGCCGCTTAGTTTTAATTCTTTAAATTTAGAGATGAGTTGCGAGCCGTCTGCTAGCTCGTAGCGAGTATAGAGGGCTTCGCGAGATAGACCCAGCTCGCCGAGAGCTAGGTTGTGTAGCCTCGGCGAAACGGAGTGAGAGATAGGGTTGCCGAAAACGGCAAAAATCATCATTTTATATTTACGATAAAGGCGTTTGGAGCCGCGCTTTGCTTGATTTTAGCAAGCTCGCTTTTTAGCTGTTCGCCGCTATAAGGACCGACTAGCACTTTGATAATCTCGTTGCCGTTTACGTTCGTCCTATATAGCTTATACGCGTATCCTGCGGCTTTTAGCTTGCCGAGTTCCGGAGCTTTTTCGTTAAAGTGTTTGACCGCAAAAACCTGTATGTAGCTACCGCTGTGAGCCTCGCCGCCGCTAGCTGCAGGAGCTTGTTTGGCCGGTTTTTGTTTTGCTGGTTTTTCTTTAGCCGCATCGTTTTTAGGCTGTTTTGCAGGTTTTTCTTGTTTAGGCTCTTTTTGCTTTACTACGTTTACGTGCTGCTTAGGCTCGGCTTTTTGCTCGCTTGGTTGAGCGTTTGGCGTATCGTTTTGCTTTAAAGCGCCCTGTATAGTAGAAGGCTCAGTCGGCGCAGGAGCTGCCGCACCTGCATCTTGCTGTCTTTTATCCTCTTTTTCCTTGAGCGCTTTTACCATATCCTCAAAGCTATCTTGACCTTTGTTTTCAGGCACGATAGGCACCTGCTCAAAAGTAGGATTTGGCTGCTGCGCTTGAGGCTCGGACGGAGGAGGCGGAGCGACTGGAGGGACGTTAGTTTGCGCTACCTGCGGTGCAGGCTCGCTAGGCGGAGTGGCAGGCACGCTCACTTGCTGCGGAATGCTTCGCGTATTATCGGGCTCAGGCGGTAAAACCAGTCTAGAGTCGGTTTGTGCGACTTGATCGTTAGTCTCCGGCGAATTTAAAAATTTCATCACGATGAGAACAGCTAAAAAGATAATGACGAAAACAGCAACAAGGATGAGGATCCTCTTGACGTTTTTGCTCTTTTTATCCTCGTTGTTATCAAGCATGATGTCTCTTAGCTCGTTATACTCCATTTTTACTCCTTACATATGTTTTGACCAGCTTGCGCCGCGCTCTTTTTGATAGACCTTATACGGCAACGTCAAGATGTTAAATTCTTTCGGCATTTCCATCGTCGGAAACACTCTCCACTCTTTAACCAAACGCGAACTAAGCAGCATAGATAGCTTATTTGCGATCTGATAGCCCTCGTTTAGCGTCGTGTGCCCCTTGTGCACGTAAAGATGCAAATGTCCTGGCGTCTTGCTCTCGTAGGCGGTAAAATTTATAAACCCCTCCTCGCGGAGCAAAAGCTGGGCTCGGTGCCAAAAGCGCTCAGGCATCCTGCCATTGTAGTCAAAGACGATATTTTCGACCTTGTCGCCCGGCAGTATCAGCGAGTGCGCGACGGTGATCTTGCCCTCGTCGTGATCTTTTATCACCTGATAGCTTAGAGGCTCGTTTATGAGCTCAAATTTATTAAAAAACGTCCGCCCCTTGTACTCGATCTTACTTACGATATTATCGCGTTTGATCCAGTAGTGGCTAGTGTTCATTTTGATTAGCGCGGTGTCTATGCTCTGCATCAATAAGTCGCCCTATCGTAGATGATAAATTTGCTCGCAAGCTCTTTTAGCTCGGCTTTTACCCTGCTTTGAAGCTCGGCGTTATTGATATCGCTTAGCACGTCGGCGATTTTGTTTGCGATGATCTCAAATTCCGCCTCTTTCATACCGCGAGCCGTAAGTGCCGGACTTCCGATACGGATACCGCTTGTAACGAACGGGCTTCTTGTTTCGCCCGGGACCGTATTTTTATTTACCGTTATACCCGCATTTCCAAGAGCGATGTCGGCGTCTTTACCGCTAAAATCGCGGTTTAAAAAGCTCATTAAAACTAGATGGTTATCGGTACCGCCGCTAACTAGATCAAAGCCGCGTTTTACTAAAATTTCGGCTAGTTTTTTGATGTTTGCCTTAACTTGCTTGGCGTAAATTTTCCACTCAGGACTTAGGTTGTGTTTAAAGCCCACTGCCTTTGCCGCGATGACGTGGACTAGCGGTCCGCCCTGAATGCCGGGGAAGATGGACGAATTTATCTTTTTGGCGTACTCTTCGTTATTTGTCATGATGATACCGCCGCGAGGTCCGCGAAGCGTCTTGTGCGTAGTCGAGCTCACCACGTCGCAGTGCGGAAACGGGCTCTGATGCTCGCCGGCTACGACTAGGCCCGCAATGTGCGCTACGTCGGCAAAGAGTATAGCGCCTACTGCATCGGCGATCTCGCGGAATTTCTTAAACTCGATCTCGCGAGTGTATGCGCTTGCGCCGCATACGATCATCTTAGGTTTTACGATTTGCGCGATTTCCATCACCTTGTCGTAGTTTATGCGTCCGTCGAGCTCCACGCCATAAAAAAAGCTCTGGTAAATTTTACCCGAGCTGCTTACTTTTGCGCCGTGCGTTAGGTGTCCGCCGTGACTTAGATCCATGCCTAAAATTTTATCGCCCGGATTTAAAAGCGCGCCGTAAACGCCCTGGTTTGCCTGCGAGCCTGAGTTTGGCTGTACGTTTGCAAATTCGCAACCAAAAAGCTCTTTGCAGCGATCGATCGCTAGCTGCTCGATCTGATCGACGTATTCGCAGCCGCCGTAGTAGCGTTTGCCTGGATAGCCTTCCGCGTATTTATTAGTTAGAACCGAGCCCATTACTTCCATTACTTCAGGGTAGGTAAAATTTTCGCTCGCGATCATCTCGAGGTGGTCGCATTGGCGTTTTAGTTCTAAATTTACTAAATCAAAAATTTCTTTATCGTAACTTTGCAAACTCATTAATTCTCCTTGGTTTCGTTTTTTTGCGGTCTCATCGCGGGGAAAAGCACCACGTCGCGGATGGATTTTTTATTGGTTAGTAGCATCACGAGCCTATCTATGCCGATACCCTGACCCGCAGTAGGCGGCATCGCGTAGCCAAGAGCCCTCACGTAGTCCTCATCCATCTCGTGAGCTTCGTCGTCGCCGGCGTTTTTGGCTTCGATCTGCGAAGCGAAACGGCCGTATTGATCGATCGGGTCGTTTAGCTCGTTAAAGCCGTTAGCCAGCTCGCGCCCTGCGATAAACAGCTCAAACCTCTCGGCTATATCGGGGTTTGCGTCGCTTCTGCGAGAAAGCGGGCTAATAGAAATCGGATAGTCGATGATAAAGGTCGGATCGGTTAGTTTGCTCTCTACGTAGTTATCGAAAAGTTCGGCCTGCAAATGCCCTAAATCAAGTTTAGCGTTTGCCTCAAAGCCGTCGGCCTTGAGCTTAGCTAAAATTTTATCCTTATCGCCAATGATTGCTTCATCTAGCCCACCGATTTCTACGAGCGCTTTTTTGTAGCTTATGCGTTTAAACGGCTTGCTAAAATCTATCTGCATACCGTCAAATTCGATAATTTTAGGCATATCGAGTTTATCGAGAAGCACGTTAAATAGCTCCTCGGTTAGCCCCATCAAATCGTGATAAGTGTGCCACGCCCAGTAAAACTCGATGCTTGTAAATTCAGGATTATGCGTTAGGTCCATGCCCTCGTTGCGGAAATTTCTATTCATCTCGTAAACAGCATCAAAACCGCCCACTATGAGCCGCTTTAGATAAAGCTCTGGCGCAATGCGCAAAAATCTCTCAACTCCGAGCGCGTTGTGAAAGGTTACGAAAGGCTTAGCGTTAGCTCCGCCAGGTATCGGGTGCATCATAGGGGTCTCAACCTCCAAAAAGCCCTTATCCTCGAAAAATCTGCGAATCGTGCTAACGATAACCGAGCGGCGCTTAAAATCAGCCCTAACCTCGGGATTCATTATCATATCGAGGTATCTCTGGCGGTATCTAGTCTCGATATCCGTTAGCCCGTGAAATTTCTCCGGAAGCGGCGAAATGGCCTTTGACGCTAAAGTTAGTTCGCTAACGTGCATAGAAAATTCGCCCGTTCGCGTGACGAAAGCATATCCGCGCACATATATGATGTCGCCTACTTCGATATTTTTCTTTACAACCTTAAACCAATCCGGATCAAGCGTCTTGTTACTAAAATAAATTTGAAGATTGCCGTCCTCATCCTCGATGTTGGCAAATATTGCCTTGCCTGCATCCCTGATAAGCTTAACGCGTCCGGCAAGGCTTACTAACTGACCTTCGGCACTCTTTTCTTCGGTGTCTATAATGTGTTTAAATTTGAGCCTAAATTTAGTTATATCCATATCGCGGCGCAAAAAGTGCGGATATGGATTTATACCGGCATCTCTTAGCTCGTTTGCGGTCTCTAGCCTCTGGATCTCCAGTTGATTTTCAAATATCACTTGCCGCCCTTTGCCTCTTTGGCATTGCACTCTTTGCACACTCCGTAAAGCTGCATCATGTGTCCGGTTAGCTTAAAGCCGTGCTCTTTTGCGATATTTGCTTGTCTTTTTTCTATGGTTGCGTCTTCAAATTCGATGATAGTTCCGCATCTACGGCATATCATGTGATCGTGGTGAGGCTTGGTTGCGAGCTCGAATTTTTTACCTTGCGAGCCAAAGCTGATAGAGGTTACCATCTCGGCTTCTTCGAGCAAATTTAGCGTCCTATAAACGGTCGCGATGCCGACGTTTAAGTCAGGATAGGTCTCTTTAATAAAAAAATAAAGTCTCTCCGGAGTGAAGTGCTCGTCGTTGTTGTAGAGCGTCTTTAGTAGAACTTCTCGCTGTTGCGTGTACTTTAGCCCGTTGTCTCTCAAAATTTTTTTAAATTTCTCAAGAAGCGCGTCGTATTCTAAATTCTCAATCATTATTTGTACTCCTTAATCGTCGAATTTATCTCTAAATTTGGCCTTTGCTCCTGCATAGAGGCATCAAACGGCGTCTCGATATTTCCCACTCCGCTTGCTATGCCTTTTACATCCACGTTCATTATCCATTTGCCCGTATCCAGCAAGATCGGATACAGCTTACTTCCTCTAAAATAAGGTTCTATTTTGTTATTTAAGACTTGAATGTTTGAAATAGTCACTATCAAAACCGCAAAAACTAGGAAAATTTTGGCGCTTCCGATGATAAATCCGCCCAGTTTATCTAAAAATCCAAGTCCGCTTAGTCCGATTAGCTTCGATAAAAAGGCGCCGATACCTAGGCAAAGCACCCAAAACACGATAAGCGTCGCCAAAAATCCGGCGAAAAACAGAACAGAATCGCCCTCTATCTTATAGATATTATCGCTTATTAGAGTGCCGACCCTAGCGCCGAATCTACTAGCCACGACGATACCGCCGATAAGGCCGATAAGGCCGAAAATTTCCTTTATTAGTCCGCTTATTACGCCTTTTATCCCCAGTATCAAAACAAGCGAAACGACGACTACGTCAAATAATGTAACAAAATCCATTACATACCCAACAATCCGCCCAGCTCTTGCTGGCTCGTAGAGTATCTCATCGCCATCTCCTTGGTTATCTGATTTGCTCTGATAGCCTTCATGAGAGCTTGCGTTTGAGTAGTCATGCCGGTCATTTGCTGATTTAGCTGCATTTGAGAGTAAATTTGATGCACCTTATTTTCGCGGATAAGGTTTGCGATAGCGGCGTTGTTTATCAAAATTTCATGACCCGCGAGTCGTCCGCTACCGATTTTTGGAAGCAAGGCCTGAGAGATAACCGCCGTTAGCGAAACAGAAAGCATATTTCGCACCTGAAGCTGCTCGCCGCCCTCAAAGCTATCTATGATACGGTTAATGGTCTGGATGGCTGAGTTTGTGTGCAGGGTCGCAAATACAAGGTGGCCCGTCTCCGCAGCCGTAATCGCAGTCGATATCGTCTCCCTATCTCTCATCTCGCCCACCAGGATGATATCTGGGTCTTCACGGAGGGCAAATTTAAGCGCCCTAGCGTAAGACTGGGTATCGGTACCGATATTTCTGTGAGAAAAAAGAGATTTTTTATTCGTATGCACGAACTCCACAGGATCTTCGATCGTGATTATGTGCTTTCTTTCGGTCAAATTTATCTCGTTTAGCATAGCCGCAAGCGTAGTGGATTTACCGCTACCCGTCGGGCCGGTAACTAGTATCATTCCTTTTTCGCGCTTTACTACTTCTTTAAATATATTAGGCGCTTTAAGATCATCTAGCGAAGGAATCTCGGTCGGGATGATACGAAACGCGGCGGCCAAATCGCCGTTCATCGTGTAGTAGTAGTTGCCTCTGAAACGTCCAACGCCTGGAAGCTCTATGGCAAAGTCAAGCTCTCTGTTTTCCTCCAGTTCGCTTTTTTGTACGTCGGTTATGAGCGCATAGCAGATATCTTGTATGTCGTGTCCGCTCAAAACTCCGAGCTCTAGAGGTCTTAAGGTGCCGTCTATTCTGATTTGCGGTTCGCTTCTTGATACGATGTGCAAGTCACTGGCTTTGTTGTGGACGACGGTTTTTAGCAGTATTTCAAGACTGGTGTTAAATTTTTCGATTTCTTCCATTTTTCTACTCTATGATTTTTGGTACAACGAAGAAGTGCCCGCTACTCATTGGAGCATTTTTTAGTATCGTTTCTATCACGTCCGAGCTCACACTTACGTCTTCTCTTAGCGGAGTTCCGCCCTCTCTAGAGCTTACTACCGCCCTAGAAGCGCTTAGATCAAGCTCGTCTAATATTCCCGCGAAGCTCAAAATTTCACTGAGCTGACCTTCGATTTCTCTTCGCTTATCGCTCTCGACTTTGAGAGAACTAAGCTTTTCAAGTTTGGTTAATAACGTATCGTCTATCTGCATAAAACCTCGCCAAATTTTTAAATTTTCCCGCATTATAACACAATTTGCCTTGATTTTTATGCTGTTTTATATTTATTATGCTACAATTACGAACTTTCAATAACTTAAATTTAAGGAAAAAACTTGGCTATCAAAGATGATATTGATTCTATAAAGGAAGAGTTAAATACTCAGGAACAATTTTTAGAAAATATAATAAAAAGCGAAAGATTTTTTAAAAAATATAAAAAAATTATCATCGGCGCGGTCGTTTTGGGCGTCATCGGCGCGGCGGGGTACTATACAAACGGCGCATTAAAAGAAAAAGAATTTAAAGCCGCAAACGCCGCATACGCAAAACTAATACTAAATCCAAAAGACGAGCAGGCAAAAGCCGAGCTAAAGCAAAAAGACGCCTCGCTTTACGCGCTTTACGAGTTTAAAAGAGCGGTTGACAACAACGACACAAACGCGCTAAAGTCGCTAGCAAACGAGCAGATCGACCCCCTTTTAAAAGATATCGTAAAGTCTCAGATAAACGAGCCTAGCGGTCAAATTTTAAGCTCGTATAAGGCAGTTATTAGAGGTTATGAGCTGATGAAAGAAAATAAAATCGACGAAGCGAAAAACGAATTTAAGAAGGTTCCGTTAAATTCACAGCTCCAATCCATCGTCAAAAATTTAGAACACTATCAAGGAAACGCAAAATGAGAAAATTTCAAGCTATTTTAGCAGCTGCGCTATGCATCGCGGTGCTTGGCGGATGCAGCACAAAAAGGCAGTATTTCGAGCCGACCGATGTGCAAAATGAAAAAATTTCAGAAAACAGACTGCCTGCCAGCATCGCGACGGCAAGCCTAAATGGAGCGGTGCTAAAAAACGGCATGGCCATAACCAAAAACGGCCTACTCTCGCCGGAGATAAAGCTACCAAAGGGCGCAACCTTGCTAAATTCCGCCGACGGTAAATTTATCAGCTCCGATTTGGACGGAAATTTGATCGTAGCAAACGGCTCAAACGAGATTTTATTTCAGAAAAAATTTAACGAAGCTATCGTTTCGGCAGCGCTTGAGGGGGATAAGCTAGCCCTTTTAAGCGCAGGCAACGTCATATACCTCATCGACATAGCGACAAACGATACCTTACTCGAGTTTGAAAGCTCGAGCGTTTACGCGCAAGACTCTCGCGTCGCGGCCCCGTTTTTCATGAGCTCGCTCGTCATCTTCCCTACGCTTGACGGCAAGATCATGATAGTAGATAAAAACCAAGGCCGAATTTTACGCGACGTAGTCGTAAGTAGCGAGCAGTTTTTTAACAACATCATATCTCTTAACGTCGTAAACGACACGATGATAGCCGCCACAGGCAAGCGTATCGTCTCGATAAGTCCGGAAAAAACGGTTTATTATAACGGCGAGATAAAAGATATCGTCATAAACGGCGAATACGTATATATCCTACTAAAAGACGGCAAAATAGTGCTTAGCGACCTAAATTTACAAAAGATAAAAGACGCGGAGTTTAAATTTGCCATCTTTTCAAGTGCTACCGTTTACAACGGCTCGCTTTACATAATGGAAAAAACAGGCTATCTCATCAAGACAGATTTAGCGCTTGACAATGCCAAAATTTACGAGCTTTCAGACGAGGTCGAGAGCCAAATTTTCGCCGGCGCGAAAGAATTTTACTACGACGATTACAGCTTAGAGCTTAAATGACGAAGCAAGAAATTTATCAAGTTCTGGAAGCTAAAAAAATCATCTTAAAAAATATAAGCTGGGTGGAGCTTGATAAATTTACTAAAAAAAAGACCCTTGTCGCACTTACAGGCATCGATGTGAAGGGCTTTTATACGCTTTTGTTTTTCCGCAGCGCAAAGGCTAGATTTTTAAGCAAAGAATTTGAAGCGATTGATGAAATAGCTGGCAAAATCGCCGACCAAACGGGCGTAAATTTTAAGAAAAAAGCTATTTTTTACAGCTCGGATATCTGCTCAAAAACCGCAAATTTGATGAAAGAAAACGGCTACAAACATGACTCTATGTGACGTAGGCAACACTAACGCCACCTTCTTTGAAAACGGCAAAATCACCAAAATCAAAATAGAAAATTTCAAAGATTTTAAAAGCGACGAGAAGATTTATTTTATCAGCGTAAACGACGAAGTGACTAAAAGGCTGCAAAATTTGCCCAGATTCGTAAATTTGGAGCCGTATTTTGAACTAGACACTATCTATAATGGCCTAGGTATCGACCGCATCGCTAGCTGCTACGCGATAAAAAACGGCCTCATCATCGACGCAGGCAGCGCTATAACGATGGACGTGATGATGAACTCGATGCACCTTGGCGGCGCGATCATGCCTGGTATATCGCATATTTTAAAGACCTACGAGGCCATCTCGCCGAGACTAAAAATCTCGCTAAATTCACAGATCGATCTCGACGCTCTCCCGCAAAAAACAACCGACGCGGTGAGTTACGGCGTCATCAAGCCGATCCTGCTTCTAATCGAAAATATGGCAAACGGCTCGAAAATCTACTTCACGGGCGGCGACGGCGAGTTTTTATCGCGCTTTTTTACCACGAGTATCTACGACCGCATGCTCGTATTTCGCGGGATGCAAAAACTAATCGAACAAAAAAAGGACATTTTATGCTAACGGTTGCTTTGCCAAAAGGCCGCATCGCCGACGAAACGCTCGCGATTTTTAGGAAAATTTTTCAAAGTTCATTTGAGTTTGAGGATAGAAAACTGTTGATGAGCGAGGGCGATTTTAAATTTCTAATGGTTCGCAACCAAGACATCCCGACCTATGTCGTAAACGGCGCTGCAGATATCGGCGTGGTGGGCCTTGACGTACTCGATGAGCACCGTCCAGACGTCGTGCGCCTACTTGATCTAAAGATCGGTAAATGCCGCGTATGCGTGGGTATCAAGGATGGCGAGGAGTTAAATTTAAACGCTCCCGAGCTGAAAATCGCCACTAAAATGCCGTACATCTCGCGCAACTATTTCGCCGCAAAGGCGACCGCGTTAAAGATCATCAAGCTATACGGCTCGATCGAGCTAGCGCCGCTAGTTGGGCTAGCCGATGCGATCGTGGACGTCGTGGAGACGGGCACTACGATGAAGCAAAACGGGCTAAGAGTTGCAGAGACCATTATGCATAGCTCCGCGCACCTCATCGCAAACAAAAATAGCTTTATCATCAAAAAAGACGAAATTTTATCGCTTTACGAAAAGATCAAAGCGCAAATTTAAATCAAATTTTAATTACGCCGCGCGCCTGCGAGCTTTGTGTGATAAAACATCGCTCGCACCTCATTTATTAAAAAGATTCATTACCCTGGCTCCGTACTCGCTTAACAAATTTGATGAAATTTAAAATTAGCATGTAGTTATTAGCTTGTGTTGCAGGTGAGTGGATGCCAAATTAAACAAGAATATCGCACTATATAAATTTAGGCTCTTTAGATGTACCGCCAACTCCGTCGATGTCAACATCAAGGGTGTTTAAATTTAGCTACTTTCTGCCAAATAAGATTATTTTCTTCGCATCAAATTTACCTACACTCGCCGTCAGTAGCTCAAATTCCTCGCCAAATTTAACGATAAAAATTTAATCCGCTCGGTATTTGCGACTATTTATATAAGAAGTAGCTCTATCGCAAACTATCGCTAGGCTCGCCCAGATAAAAGCCCTGGAACTCGTCGACACCAAGCTCCACGCAGGTATCATAAACCTCTTTTGAGCGGACGAATTCGGCAATCACCGTGATATCAAGCTTCTTGGCAAACGCGATGATGGCCCCCGTTATCACGCGGGAGTCCTCGTTCGTATCGATATTTTTGATAATGGAGCCGTCGATTTTGATGTAGTCTGGCTTTAGTTTTAGGATATACGAGAAGTTGCTATAGCCCGAGCCAAAGTCGTCTATAGCGATCTTTGCGCCCATCCTGCGCACGCGATCGATAAACATACCGATGCGCTCGATGTTTTCGATATTTTCATCCTCTAAGATCTCAAATATCACGCGTCCGGCGACTTTATATTTGTTCATTTTTTCGATGATAAACACGCTCACGTCACCGTCAGTCATGTCGCGTCCAGATAAATTTATCGAGATCATGGCATCAGGTCTATCGGCGATTAGTTTGAAGCTTTTTTCGATCAGCATTTTTTCGATATCGGTGTAGCGTTTGATGCGTTTTGAAACCTCCAAAAAGACGCTTGGCGAGATGATTTCGCTGCTGTTTTGGATGCGGATTAGCGTTTCATACTTTACGATTCGCTTTTCTTTATTAAATATCGGCTGATAAAACGGCACGATCTTATCGTTTATGATGGCGTTTCGTATCATATTTGAGCGAGTGATCTGCTCAGCGTATTGCGGCGTATCGTCGATGTTTTTAAAGTAGCAGAAATAATCCTTGCCGCTTTGCTTAGCAAACTCAAGCGCCGTCATCGCCTTTTTAAGAGTATCTGATTCATCTAGCGCAAAGCCCACGGTACAGTGGATCTCGATCTCGCTTTGTTCCCCGTCCTCGGCGATCACGTCAATGACTAGGCCTTTGATGTTATCTAAAAGCTCGTTTGCCAGATCCTCGTATCTATCGATAAAAAGTTCCGCATCCTCGACCAGCGCGAACTGATCTGGTCCGACGCGGTAAACGGTCATGCCGTTATCCTCGGCAAATTTTTGCGAGACTTCCGTCATTTTTATTAAAATTTGATCGCAAACCGAGACGCCAAAATAGTTATTCATTTTTCTAAACTCATCTATATCCATGACGATGACTTTAGGATTTTTCATCTCCGCCGTATCGCGTTCGAGGGCGACTTTATTTGGCAAGCCCGTAAGATCGTCGATATAAAGGCGTTTTTGCATTTCGGCATTTTTTTCTAGGAGCTTTTCATTGCTTTTTACCAGCGAAATTTGATTATCGCGGATACCTCTATAAAAGAGAAAATACTGAAAAATACAAATGAACGCCATAACGCCCGTCACGATGAGCGTATTTTTCATATTTACGATAAACCACTCTCCAAAAAGCGGATCGTCCAAGCCTGAAATTTTGACATTGTGAATCATATTGTAGCCAAGGATCACGTCGCCTATTTTCTTAAAATAGCAGACCTCGGCCTTGTTGTCTTGTATGAGATTTATGCGCTTATATACGCCGTTTTGTTTCAAATTTACATACGCTTTGCCGTCCATCTCGCAAAATTTATACGGCAAAACCTCGCCTATCAAATTTGGATGCTGCGAGCTAGCCAGAACTAGGAGTTCGCTCGTTTCGCCCGTTTGTTTAAATATCCAAGACGGCACCGCCTTGGTAGCCTCAGAGTAGCGCTGAAACTCCTTTATATCGCCTTTTGCTATGTTTTTATATATGATTTGAATTATGTTCATAAAGGCCTCGGCCTTCTCGTCAACGGTTACGTTTGACGGGTAGTTAGTCGAGTCCTGAAATTTATTATAAAATATAAAAGATATTACCAGAAACCAGCAGATCACGAGCACCGCGATCGGCAGGACGATGAACTGAGTCATCGATTTTTTAATATCAAAATTTTGCATTAAACTTCTCTAAAAATTTGTTGCCATTTTATCATTATTTACTTAAGTTAATTATAAAAACTCAAATTTATAAAAATAATTTATAAAGTAAAAAGAATGCAAACCCCAGCAAAATGACCGCGCATACGTAGTTTAACCATTTTGCCACGTTTTGAGAGATAAATTTGGCGCTTTTATACACGGCAAACGGCATAGAAACGATCCAGATAAATATCGCCGCGACTAGCCCCGCCACGACCGCGCCCGCGTTTTCAAAGCTTTTGGCAAAGCCCGCCACACTGAGCCAAAATCCGACGGTATATGGATTTGCAAGCGTGACGAAAAGTCCTTTTGCGTAGTTTTTGCTAAATTTGGCCTCGGCATCCAGCGCGTCCGCCGCTATAGGTTTGTTTGCGTTTTTAAATATGACGTAGGAAATGTAGGCTAGGTAGCAAAATCCAAAAATCCCGATGATTTTTTCCGCCGTTTCGCCCTGCAAATACTCAAGCAAGCCAAACGCCAAAAGTAGCAGATACGCCACGTCCGCGCTCATAGCGCCAAGTCCGATAGCAAACGCGGCCCAAAACGACCTTACCGCTGCGCTCATTATCATCACGTTTACTGGTCCTAGCGGTACCGCCGCGCTAAAACCCAGCAGCAACCCCTGCAAAAACGCGTTCATCTTCGTCCTTTTTGATTTTGTATTTTGGATTTTACCTAAATTTGAAAGGTTTGAGGTCATTAAATTTGACGCGAAAAGCGGATTTAAATTTTAACGGAACACGCAAATTTGACTTGGGAATTTGAAATTTTACGCACCGAGACCTGCGCCTTTAAGGTACTAAATTTGGTTTGGTTAAATTTGATATTGCAGGTTAGGTTTTTTACTTTATTGTAAAGAGTGTGAGGCTTAAATTGCGCTCTGCTCTGCTTCACGCTTTGCGTTCGCAGCTTTTCAATAAGCAGTTGCGAGGCAAAGCCGAAGCAAAAGA
>NZ_AOTD01000236.1 GCF_000344295.2 Campylobacter showae CC57C
ATTTTATAAATACTATTTTATAATTTTTCCACATAACATAAAACCATAAAACAGGTATTTTGGCAGCAAGAAGCCACTAAACTAAAGTTAGTAAGATTATTTTGATTGCACGGATATTTTGTGTAAGACTCGTATAAATTTGAATAATTCAAAAATAAATAAGCAACCTACAAAAAGTTCAAAAAACTTTTTGTAAGAGTAATACTTTTTTAGCGTTATTTGCCCTCTTCAAATGCGCCGGCAGATAAGATTTTAGCTATTCTAGCATTTAAAAGCTCATCTACTTTTAGCTTTTCAAGTTTATCTAGCTCGGTTATAAAATAGCTTGCGAGCGCTTTAACGGTAGTCTCTTTATCTCTATGGGCGCCGTTTATCGGCTCTTCTATAACGTCGTCTATCAAATTTAAGCTTTTTAGATCGTCGGCGGTTATTTTTAGCGCCTTTGTAGCCTGCTCTTGTTTTGACGGGTCGTTCCAAAGTATAGCTGCGCAACCCTCCGGCGAGATAACAGAAAAAACTGAATTTCGCATCATAGCTAGCTTGTCGGCTACGCCTATAGCTAGAGCTCCGCCGCTTCCGCCTTCGCCTATAACGACGGCTATCATTGGGGTTTTTAAATTTGCAAATTCAAATAAATTTCTAGCTATTGCCTCGCTTTGACCGCGTTCCTCGGCCGCAACGCCTGGATACGCGCCTGGAGTATCAATCAAAAATAGTATCGGAAGTCCAAATTTCTCAGCCATCTTAGCTATTCGCAAGGCCTTGCGGTAACCCTCTGGATGAGGCATACCAAAATTTCTTTTTAGTTTATTTTTAGTTCCTCGACCTTTTTGCTCGCCTATCACGACGACTTTTTTAGAGCCTATATAGCCGATAAAACAAACTATCGCTCCATCGTCGCGATACGCTCTGTCGCCGTGAAGCTCATAGTAATCCCTCATCATGCCTTTGATGTAGTCGATAGCATAAGGACGATCCGGATGACGAGCTAAAGCAAGGCGCTGAAACTCGTTGAGATTTTTGTAAATTTTAGCGGTTTCTTTTTCTAAATTTTTATTTAGAATTTCTACCGCATGTTCATCGCCGCGAATCCTCGCATTTGCAATATCATCATCTATTTGCTTGATACCTTGTTCAAAGTCTAGATAACTTGCCATTATATCTTCTTAAATATAATAGAGCCGTTCGTGCCGCCGAATCCAAAAGAGTTACTCATAACGGCGTTTAGCTCAGCTTTTCTAGCCACGTTTGGCACATAGTCTAGATCACACTCCTCGTCTTTGGTTGCGTAGTTGATTGTAGGCGGTATAAGGCCTTCTTGCATAGCCATTATGGATACGACAGCCTCTATCGCGCCAGCCGCGCCAAGGCAGTGTCCCGTTTGCCCCTTAGTAGAGCTAACCGGAGGTACATTGCCGCCAAAAAGAGCTTTTAGGGCTGCAGTTTCGTTTTTGTCGTTTGTCGGCGTCGAAGTGCCGTGCGCGTTTATGTAGTCGATCTGCAAATTTCCAGCCATCTTGAGAGCCTTTTTCATCGCAGAAAGCGGCCCTTCAAGCGAAGGCGAAGTGATATGATACGCATCGCCGCTCTCACCGAATCCTACTATCTCGGCATAAATTCTAGCTCCTCTAGCCTTAGCGCTTTCATACTCTTCGAGTACGAGTGCGCCGCTTCCTTCACCCATCACAAAGCCATCTCTGTCTTTATCAAAAGGCCTTGATGCCGTCTGCGGTTCGTCGTTTCTAGTAGAAAGCGCCTTCATAGCCGCAAATCCGCCGATGCCTACGCCGCAAACCGTAGACTCGGACCCTACGACTAGCATTTTTTGCGCTTCGCCGACCATAATGGTTTTCGCCGCTTCGATGATAGCGTGAGTAGATGCCGCGCATGCCGTTACACTAGAGATATTGGGCCCTTTTAGGCCATGTTCTATCGAAACTATGCCGCCTAACATATTCACTAGCGCAGAAGGTATAAAAAATGGGGAAATTCGTCTTGAGCCTTTTTCAAGCAAGATATTGGAGTTTTTTTCGATATTAGGCAAACCGCCTATGCCGGCAGCAGAGCTAACGCCGAAATTTTCAGCGTCGAATTCGCCGAAATTTGCATCAGCCATAGCCTCTTTAGCAGCTTTTAATCCAAGCTGGATAAATCTATCGACTTTTTTGACCTCCTTAGCGTCCATCACGCTAAGCGGATCAAAGTCCGTTATCTCGGCAGCAATCTGAACTGGAAAATCGCTCACGTCAAAAGAGGTTATCTTTTTTACGCCGGTTTTACCTTCGCAGATAGCCTTAAATGAACTATCTTTGTCGAGCCCTAAAGCGTTGATCATCCCAATCCCGGTTACTACGACTCTTTTCAAGATCTCTCCTTGCAAAAACTTATTTGTTTAGTTTCTCGATGTAGCTTACGACGTCGTTTATAGTGATCAGCTTCTCAGCGTCGCTATCAGGTATCTCTACCTCAAATTTCTCCTCAAGAGCCATAACTAGCTCAACTACGTCAAGTGAGTCCGCACCCAAATCCTCGATAATCTTAGACTCAAGTTTTACCGCATCTGGAGCCACGCTTAGTTGCTCAACCACTACGTCTCTTACGTCATCAAATATTGCCATTTTCTTCTCCTAAAAATAAAAATTTCGTGATTTTAATATATTTTAGCTTAAACTTTCGCAAAAACGCAAAATTTGCGCGCTTACATATATAGTCCGCCGTTGATCTTTAGCGTCTCGCCCGTGACGTAACTAGCGTGATCGCTTAGCAAAAACGCCACGGCCTCGGCCACTTCGCTAGCGCTTCCAAATCGCTTTAACGGGATGTTATCGCTGTAAGTTTTTTTGATCTCGTCGCCCAGTTCGCTCGTCATATCCGTCTCGATGAAGCCCGGTGTTACGCAGTTAAAGCGCACGTTTCTAGCCGCACCCTCTTTGGCGAAGCTTTTGTTCATCGCGATCATTCCGCCCTTGCTAGCAGCGTAGTTTGCTTGCCCCGCATTGCCCATCTCGCCCACGATCGAGGCTACGTTCACGACGGCCCCGAAGCGTTTTTTGCTAATTACTTTTAGCGCCTCGCGGCATCCGATAAAGGCCGAGGTTAAATTTGCGTTTATCACGCCGGTAAAATCCTCCGTCTTCATGCGAAGTGCGAGCTTGTCGTTCGTGATACCAGCGTTATTTACGAGGTAGCTTAGTTCGCCGTCGGCGTCCGCGATCAAATTTATCGCTTTTATAAACTCATTCTCGTCCGTCGCGTCAAATTTAACTACCGCAGCCTGTCCGCCGTTTGCTACGATCTCAGCTTGCAGGGCATCGGCGATTTCGGGCTTTGAACGGTAGTTTATCCAGACTTTTAGTCCCATTTGCGCTAGAGTTTTGGCTATCTGCGCGCCGATACCGCGGCTTGCGCCGGTGATCAGCACATTTTTTCCGCTAAATTTCATTTTTTCTCCTTGATTTCAAATTTTACTCGCATTTTATCAGACGAAAGCTAAAAAACCTATTTTGCGGCGCAAAACCCATACCGCAAATTTACGCGGCTATTTCGTTAACTCAAAGCTAAGATCGATCAGATCCTCTACCTGCTCGGGTGAGATTTTAGAGCTTAAATTTACGCTGATCCAGTGCTTTTTGTTCATATGATAGGCGGGCAAAATTTGATCGCCGTCGCGCAAAATCGCTGCCAGATCGGGCTTGCATTTTAGATTTAGTATCTCTAGCTCCTCCCCGCTTTTAAACCCCAGTTTGTCGCCGTCCACGCGCATAAAAACGGTGAACCATTTTTGGTTTTTCGCGTGGCGAAACACGGCAAATTCAGGATGCTTGTCAAATAGCCGCTCGCCCTGCGCGCCGAATTTCTCCTTTATATAGCTAAAAACTCGCTTCCGTGCGAACATCATCTGCATCCTTTGCAAAAGCAAGCGTCCAGATGGTCGTCCACGACGCCCGCGCTTTGCAAAAACGCATAGACGCTCGTGGGCCCCAGAAATTTAAATCCGCGCTTTTTCATTTCTTTTGCGACGAAATCCGCAAGCGGCGTGGTAGGGGGGACTTGTTTTAGGTTTTTATAGTGATTTATGATGGGCTTGCCGTCAAATTTGGGATCAAATTTAGGCAAAAGATAGCCCCAAAGATAGTCGTAAAAGCTACCAAACTCGCTTGCGACGGCGAGAAATGCTCGGGCATTTGCGGCAAGCGAGTTTAGCTTTAGGCGGTTTTTGATGAGTGCTGGATTTTGCATAAATTTCGCCGTCTGCTCCTTGCCGTAGAGTGAAATTTTATGCGCGTCAAATCCGTCAAACGCCGCTCGCATCGCCTCGCGCTTAAGCAGCACCGCATGCCACGAGATGCCCGCCTGAAAGCCCTCTAGCACGATGAGCTCAAAAAATTTCGCATCCTCCTTTACTAGCCTGCCCCACTCCTCGTCGTGATATACGCGCTCCAGATCGCTTTTCTCTGCCCAGTCGCAGCGGATTTTGGTTTTTTGAGTATTTTGCAAATTACACTCCTCGCTTGGATAAAATTTAAGAGATTGTAGCGAAATTTGGGTTAAGAAAGATGACGGGGAATCAAATTTTATCCGGCAAAATTTGATTTTGAAATTTGGTAAACTTTATACTTTAAATTTAAAAGTATCGCAAGCCGAATTCTAGACTTTAATCTTAAATTTGACCTGCGATACGAAATAAGATT
>NZ_AOTD01000237.1 GCF_000344295.2 Campylobacter showae CC57C
CGGTCATTACCCACTCGGTAACTCCCGTCGCAAAAATTTAAATCGCCTCGCCTAATTTTGCGAAACCGTCGCTTTATTTTTTTCATTCAAAATTTGGCGGTTCGTCAAATTTAACCGCAAATTTAACGTATCGAAATTTTAGCTCTCAATCTAAAAATAAATAAGGATAAAAAATGGGCTTTTTTAAGAAAATTTTCGGCAAATAGGTAGATCTTGGAGAGCAAATGCCGATTTATTTCGCAAGTAACGAAGAGGACTATATACAGCGCGCATTCGAGCAGGCACGCGAGAGTTTTAGGTATTTTTGGCGCGAACTTTACTGGGAGCGCCACAGAGTCGTGCCTGGGCTTGATTTTGCGATGGTTAAAATTTGCTTCCTAGACGTCGTGGACGGCGAGGAAGTGGGCGAGCACATGTGGATAAACGACGTGGATTTTGACGGCGAGACCATCTCGGGCACGCTCGTAAACGAGCCTGATGCCGTGAAAAACGTAAAAAACGGCGACCGCGTAAACGCAAAGATAGATGAGATGAGCGACTGGATGTTTGCGGTGGGCGGACGCGCGTACGGCGGCTTTAGCGTGCAGGCGATGCGCTCGCGGATGCAAAAGGGCGAGCTAAAAGAGCACGATAAAGCGTGGGGGCTTGATTTTGGCGATTTTAACGATATTTTAGTCGTTTACGAGCAAAAAGAGCACCCGGAAAATTTGACCGAGCACCCGATGTGTAAAAATGTGCGCGAGAAATTTGAGCAATACGTAAAAGAGAACCCAAGTATCATCACGGACGCCGATGAGCACGGGTTTACGCAGCTGCACCACGAGGCGCTCGCGGGCAACCTAACGCTCATAAACGTACTGCTAGCAAACGGCGCGGACAAAAACGTACGCACGAAAAGCGGTAAAACTGCGGCTGATTTAGCCGAGCATTTGGGCTGGAGCGAAATCGCAAAGGTGCTTAGATAACTAAATTTATAAATTTTAAATAAGATAGGTAAAATTTGAGCTACCAAGATATTTTAAACCAAAAAGACGAGAGCATTAAAAACGCTAAAAAATTTGTAAATTTCTTAAAGGCGAGTTTTTCATGTTGCGAGATAAGAAATAGTAAACAAGCGCGTTTGATCGCTCTTTTAAATGAAGAGAGCGATCTTTTTGATAGGCTAAATAGGACAAATTTTGCTGAAATTTCAAAAAGGCTCGTCGAGATAAAAGAGCAGATCGTTCTTATTGTCTTAGACATAAAAGACGAGATCAAAAAAGACTTTAGCGAGCAAAACTATGAATTTTACAAAAGAGCGCTATCAAAGGAGTCAGACGAGCTTGAAAAGGTCAAAAACGAGCTACTTTTAAACTCATTTTTCGAGAGTCGTTTGAGTGAGCACTCGGCAAATTTAAAGGCAAATTTCATAAAAGAGTGCGTTGCTTTTTTCTTTAGGCATTCAAATTTCATCGTGCCGATTATTAGTGTGCTTTGCTACTTTTTGTATTTTGGCTCCGAGATCGGATATTTCCCGAGCTTAGATAGTTCAGAGATGATATTTACGGGCATTTTGCTCTTTTGCGCTACCGCATTTATCACCTTTTTTGAGATATTAGTCCTGGTTTTTATCTCATTTTTATACCAAAAAGACGATAAAAAGTACAAATTTAAAAAGCCAAAATTTCTATTTTTTTATAACTCAAATTTCATCTACGTTTTAACGCTCGTCTCATTTGCCGTTTTAGCCCTTGCAGCCTTCAAGCTAAACTACGGCTGGGGCGCTATTTTATCGCTATTGTTACTCTCCTACGCCGGAGTAAATTTGGCAGTTTTCTTTAAAGATAGACCAAATTTTATCATCTATCTTTTGTCGTTTCTCATGATTTTACTCTTTATCATTTCGGTTGTTATCTCAAAAAATAGCGAATTTTTGGCGCTTTGGATGCTATTTTGCTCATTCATGCTCTCGTTTATGCTAGGCGTTTCAAGCATCAAAGAAACCAAGGACTTTTCGTTTGTATTTTACGCTGCACTCACTCTTATGATAGTTTCAAACTCGCTTTTGTTTATCAAATACTCAGCCAAAATATTTAATATAGGCGATGTGGATTATAAATTTCTACTAGTTGATAAAAGTGCGCTAAATGCCCTACCAAAGTCTCTTTGCAAGGCGAAAGGCAAAGATCAAAGACCTTGTGAGATAGATGAAAAGACGGTTAAAATTTATGGCATTAAGTCGCTTTGCAATATCGGTAAATTTTACTATCTGCAGGCAAAAGACGGAGTGAAATTTGAGCTTGACTCGAGCAAGATCATCTCAAGGGCTAAGGAGTAAAATATTCAAGCTTATGGATAAAATTTAACGAAATACAACAAAAAGATATATAAGCGCAACCGTAAATTTCCACACCGAAATTTACGTTAAATTTATTTAAATAGGCTAGACTAGGGCCTTAAAATTTTATTTTAAGCAAAACCTAAGTAAAATACGCGATAAAAATTAAAAAGAGGAATTAATTGTGGGATTTAAGAATATTATAGAAAAATTTGCAGTAAATTACGCTCATAATTCTATTCAAAAATCACTATACAACGAATTTAACATAGACATTTTGACCACAACTTACACTAAAACTCCAAAAAAAGACAAAAAATACATGCTCTACGCACACGTTCCCTTTTGTCACACTTTTTGCCCGTATTGCTCGTTTCACAAGTACCACTACGAGCAGGAGCTTGCGAAAATTTACTTTGAAAATTTACGCGAGGAGATGAGGCAGATAAAAGAGGCTGGCTTTGATTTTAGCTCGTTTTACGTGGGCGGCGGCACGACGCTTATCAACGAACCTGAGCTTGAAAAGACGTTAAAACTCGCAAAGGATCTCTTTAGCATCGAAGATATTTCGGCCGAGAGCGATCCAAACCACATCTCGCCAGAAAGCCTCAGCCGTTTTGACGGGCTTATCGACCGCTTAAGCATAGGCGTGCAAAGCTTTGATAACGAGACGTTAAAAAGAGTTGGCAGATACGATAAATTTGGCTCGGCAGAAGAGACGAAAAGAAAGCTCGAGAAGGCTCTTGGCAAGATCCCGGTCATCAGCCTGGATCTCATCTTTAACCTACCAAATCAAACAAAAGAGCAGCTCATAAACGACATAAGCGTCTCAAAATCGATCTCTCCGCAGCAGATCACCTTCTATCCGCTCATGAAATCGGAGCTAACGAGAGAGAACATCGCTCGCTCGCTGGGCGTCTCAAACGTCGATAACGAGCGCGAATTTTACGAGATCATCGTAAGCGAATTTGCTAAAAGCGGCTACAGACAAAGCAACGCTTGGGCATTTTCAAACGAAAAAAGCGCCGACCTTCGCGACGAATACGTGGGCTCAAATTTAGAGTACGTGGGTGTGGGCAGCGGGGCATTTAGCTTCCTTGACGGCGAGCTAGTTATAAACGCATTTAACCTACTTGACTACGGCAGAAAGATCAAAGATAGGCAAAGCGCTGTCATCGCAAAATGCGCATTTAGCAAAAAAGAGAGACTAAAATATACGTTTTTAACAAGGCTTTTTGATGGCGCAGTCGATATCAAAGCCTACAACGAACAAAACGACGCAAATATCAACAAAGACCTATTTGTCGAGCTTAGCCTGCTAAAGCTAGTAAATGCGATCTACGAAGAAAACGGCGTCATAAAGCCGACGTTTTTTGGTAAATACATCTGCGTCGTGCTCATGCGTGATTTTTATGCTGGCATGGACAAAGTGCGCGCGATATTTAAAAACGACGCGAAGATCAAACGTAGCAAAGTGCTTCGCATCATGAGCGAAGACACCGAGCAGAAATTTGAACAAAACATCATTCAGCCGCGAGCCGCTATGTAAATTTGAGTAAATTTGACGCGATTTTGCCGTCAAATTTGTCTCTCCTGAGAACTACTTTAAATTTATCACGAAAATAAACCGCCGCCCAAGCTTGTTTAAATTTAATTTATGCTAAATTTCGCCCCGAAAGCGACCTTGCGGGCGCAAATTTTACCAAAGGCGAAGCGGTGGATACGGATAAATTTTTAAGCGAAATTTGGGGCGCTCTTAAGCTATTTTTAGACCCCAAAACGCAAATTCTCGCAGACGAGCGAAGCCTCGCCGTTTTGCTTGCGGCGGATGCTAACAATTTCGATAGATTTATGGCGCTAAAGGAGTTTAGGGACATCCTTCACGCGCTTGGGCTAAAGGCCGACATATACAGCCTGCAGTGCGCTCAGCTAGGCGCAATAAACGCTCTAAAATCCGCAAAAATCTCAAAATCAAAACTCATCGCCGCGCTGGAAATCCTGCAAACCGAAAACATAATCTCCGCCGCGCATTTTAGCAGGCTCTCGGAGTTTTTACGCTCTCTTAGCGCGGATCTGCCGTCTCAAAACGAGCAAGAGAGCTCAAATTTTAAAAAATCAGACGTCTTTCATCAAAAAATAGACGCGCTAAATGATATCTGCGAGCGAATTTTATCGCTAAATCCTGGCGCGGACGTCGCAAACGCAGCGGCAAAAGCGCGCCAAAAAGCGCGTGAGCTAGAGTTTAACGTAGCAGTCACGGGCATCATAAACGCGGGCAAATCAACCCTGCTAAATGCGCTACTGGGTAAGAAAATCCTGGGCGCTTCAAATGTGCCAGAAACCATAAATTTGACCGTGCTAAAGTATGCGCCCGAACCTTTTGCAAAAGTAAATTTTTGGAGCGAGGCGGAGCTAAAAGAGCTTGGAATAGCGCAAGATCAAGATGACGAAATAGCCGAAATTTACGGCGAAACAGGCGTCAAATTTGAGAGCGAAACCGAGCAAAATTTAAATAGTAAATTTGACGCGGACGGCGACGAGCAGGCGGTTAAATTTAAAAGCTCTAACGCGGGTCAAATTTGCTCCGATCAGCCCGCTAGCAAAACGGTAAAAACTGACGAGATCAAGCTCTACACCTCGGCGGACTCCAAATACGCTAAATTCGTAAAAAGCGTCGAACTTTACGAAAATTTGGAGCTTTTAAAGGATAACGTGCGCATCATCGACACGCCCGGCATCGACGACGCGGTGGCTGCGCGCGAGGAGCTGGTACGGCGATTTATGCGGGAGTGCGATCTGATGGTGCACCTGATGAACGTCTCGCAAAGCGCCACGCAAAAGGATCTGGACTTTATCGTTTCAAGCCTGCAAAACTCGCACGCCGTAAAGCTCGCCGTGTTGCTAACTCACGCCGACGTGCTAAAAAAAGGCGAGCTAAACGAGGTCGCTGCCTACGCCAAAAAGAGCGTCGAGGAGCGCACGCGGGAGCTGGGTATCGGGGCGGAGTTTTTCGCCGTGAGCGCTAAAAGCTACTTTGAGGGCGGGCAAAACAGCGGCGTCGAGGAGTTTAAGGGGTATCTTTACGAGACGCTTTTTGGGCAAAATAGCCAAAAATCTTGCCTTGGTATCGAGGCATATAAAAAGGAGCTCGGCTGCGTCTGTGCGCAGTTTGCGGCGGATACGCAAAGTGAGATTTTAAAGCTAATGGGTTCAAATTTGAGCTTGTCGCAAAAGCTCACCGAGCTAAACGAACAAAAGGCCGCATTAGCTAGCCGCCTGGAGGACGTGAGAGACGCGGTAAAAGAGGAGCTAGAGCGCCTAGATACGGCTAAAACCGCAGCTAGCTACGAGCTTGGGCTAAAATCCCTTGCGCAAACGCTAAAGCAGCGCACCGCGGATGACGTAAACTACGCGGCTTCTAAAAAACAAAAGATCGATCCGCAGCGTCTGGCTCGTATCGCGCAAACGACGATAAAAGACGGCGTCGTCGTTCTAATGCGTCAAAATCGCAACGAAATCGTGCGGCAAATATCCGCATGTGCGCAAAATATCGCGTTAAAATTTGGTGAATTTGATGACAAAACGGCGGCAGCTAAGGTCTTTAGCATAAACGACTATCTGCAATCAAAAGGGATAAATTTAGAGTACGCCCAGGTCGCGGACGCAGTGACTAACGCGGCAAACTCGGGCGCGCAAGGCGTATCCGAGGCTGCCAAACTAGCCGCGGAGGAGTTTTTAAGCACCCAGCGGATAAAAAATTTCGTTTTCGAGCTTAGCGAATTTGAAAAGAGCGAGTTTAAAAAGCGTATCGAAGCCGCGCTAAAAGAGCAAGAAAAGGCGCTAGCAATCAGCGAAGAAGCCCTAAAAAACGAGCTTGCCGAGCTAGCGAAAACTAGCGGGCGGGACTCGCGCGAGCTAGAGCGACTAAACTCGCAAAGCGAGGCGATAAATGCTATAAATTTGGAGCTACAAAGTGTTTGAGGAGTTTATAAGCGCGTATAAAACGCGGTATTTTAAGATATTTTCGGACGATTTTCATGGACGATTTAGGCGGCTGCAAAACGAGCTAACCGAGCCCAAATTTCACCCAAGCGCTGAGCTAGAGCGCGAGCTAAATAAGCTTGATCTGTTTTTATCCAGCCCGCTTACGGTCGCTATCGTCGGACAGTTTTCTAGCGGCAAATCTACGTTTTTAAACGCGCTTTTGGGTAGCGAAATTTTGCCCTCGGGTCTAACTCCTGTCACCTCAAAGCCGACCTTTATCAGATACGGCACCGCGCCCGGGCTTAGCGTGCTTTACGAAAACGGCAGAGAGTTGTATCTGGGCGTCGAGGAGATCGGGCGATTCGTCGATCAGCGCGTGTTTGGCGATGATGTGAGTAGGCTTTGCGTTTATGCGCCCTCTGAAATTTTAAAGCTGGTAAATTTCGTCGATACGCCTGGGCTAAACTCACTCTCAAAGGCTGACACTGCCGCCACGCACGAGGTGCTAAAAGACGTCGCGGGCGTCATCTGGCTAAGCCTGGCCGACAACGCCGCGCGCGCTAGCGAAGCCGCACAGATCGAGGAATTTTTAGCTGGCGGAGGCAAAACGGCGATCTGCTTGCTAAATCAAAAAGATAAACTAAGCAACGACGAGCTTGAGCGCCTCAAAACTCACGCGCAAACGACCTACGTGGGATTTTTTGAGCGCATCATTGCGGTTTCTGCAAAGCAGGCCGTAACGGCGCAGGCAAACGGCAACGCGACACTTTTGGCGGAGTCAAATTTTAGCGAAGTGATAAGCGCGGTCCATGAGCTTTTTGACGGCGAAGAGATAAAAGAAGAGTTTGTCCGCGAAAAGTGCGCTAGACTGGTTGCCGTAAACGCCGAACAACACGAAAAAATCGCTAAAATTTACGAAAAAGCGGGCGAGATAATCGTGAAATTTGACGCCGAGCTGGAGTCAAATTTAAAAGCCGTGCAAGAAAATTTTAAACCAAAAATCGAGCTAGCCTTTAACGAGCTAAAACACGTCGCAAAGCTCGTTGCAGACGAGATTCTAGCCAGCCTAAAAAGCGTGAAAAAGTATAAATACGCGCCGCGAAAAACGCTACTAAAGGGCGAGTATTTTGAAGCTAGCTCGTATGAGGCGGTTGATTTTGACAGCGACGAGGTGTTTTCAAAACTCATCTACAACGACGTGAAATTCGCCAAATTTTTTAGAACGTATAAGCGGGACTTAAGCGCGCTACAAGAAGAAATCGGCGCGGCGCTGGATGAAATTTATGCTCGGCTGGAGCGCGAATTTATGATTTATAAATCGGAATTTGAAAACGTGCAAAAAGAGGACGAAACGCACTCTGATACCGTATTTGCCGACGTTAGAACGTATGCGGGGCAGGTGTATAGGACGTTTTTACGAGACTATGAGACGGCGAAATTTAAAGGGCTGCAAAAGACGGCGCTATTTTTTGAAAAGCTAAACCTCAAAGTCGCCGCAAACTACGAAAACGCCGTCAAGATCGCCGTGTATTTTCTAAAAGAAAAGATCGCGGGCTCGATGCGCGCGCACGAGCAAAACGGCTTTGCGCTGTTTATCCCGAGCTTTGACGAGGTGCAAGACCGCGTTTTGACGTCGCTAAATTTATACGAATTTGAAAACGAGATGCTTGGTAATGCGTCGTTTTTAAATAAAATTTTATCGGCGCTAAAGAGCGAATTTGTGCAGATAAAGGACGAAAAACTAGCTAAGATCGCGGCTCTATCGGCTGGACACGAGAAACTAAGGGATGAAATTTTAAAAGCGGGCGAAGGGTTTGGCGGGTAAATCCTGCTTTGAGCGCGGCGATCTAAGCGATATTTGACAGCCAAGTTAAAATTTGCTCCCAAACTGGCTTTTTGTTCTCGTCCTTGAAGCCTAAAAGTAGCTTGATGAATTTAAAAAACGAAAACAACGAGCAGGAAAATATACGTGATGAAAATGCCGACTAAAATTTCGTCGAAATACTCTTTTGATATGAAGTAGATGACCGTGCATAGCGGAGCGCAAACGGCTGCGATACCTAAAAATAGCTTGACTTGGCGTAGTAAAAAATCACTCATGCTTGATAACCTTTTCAAATTTGAGTAGCTAGGGCTACGATAAATTTAAATCGCTTGCCAAATTTGCACCCGTCGAGCTACGAATTTGACGCTCAAATTTGCAAGAACGCGCTATAAAGCCGAGTAAGTAGCGCAAATTTAGAGCAAGCGCTATAAAATCTAGTCAAATTTGACTAGATTTAACCCGCCATATATCAAAACTCAGGCAAATTTACCCGTCAAACCCGACTTTTTTATCCTCGCCGAAATTTGAGCTCATCTCGCGTTTGATCTCGCTTTCAAAGTCGCTCATCGTAAATATCCCGTCCTCGCGC
Organism: Campylobacter showae CC57C; assembly: GCF_000344295.2. GTDB lineage: Bacteria > Campylobacterota > Campylobacteria > Campylobacterales > Campylobacteraceae > Campylobacter_A > Campylobacter_A showae_B. The sequence goes on from NZ_AOTD01000237.1 coordinate 8,716, forward strand.
ACGGCGACTTTTAGCGCGGTATTTTTGAGCGCGAGCATGATTTGTGCGCCGCTTAGCTCAAATTTAGCCAGCTGCTTGACGTCGAAATTTTCCTCAAAGCTCGCATTTTCGGGCAGCACTTTGCGCCAGATTGCAAGACGAGCGGCGAGGTCGGGCTTTTTAAACTCGATCTTATAATCAAACCTGCGAGAAAACGCGATATCTAGGCTTTGCAAGAAGTTCGTCGTAGCGATGAGCACGCCCTCAAACCGCTCGATTTGCTCCAAAAATATATTTTGCATTTGATTGTGCATCTTGTCCGCGCCGCTACTGCCCTCGACGCGTGTGCTTAGAAACTGATCGGCTTCGTTTAGCAGCAGCACGGGCTCGCTCTTGCTTTTGGCGCAGATTTCTTTGTAAGTGTCGAAAATTTTACGCACGTTTTGCTCGCTCTCGCCGACGTATTTACTCAAAATTTTAGAACAGTCAAAGCTAAGAACCTGCTTTTTTAGGCTCTTTGCGAGGCTTAGCGCGCTCATGGTTTTGCCCGTACCCGGCGGTCCGTAAAAGATGATTTTGGCGTCCACGTTTTTGCGCGACTTGATGCCCCAGCTAGATAGGCGCGCCAGCACGCGGCGGTCTACTTGCTTTAGGATCGCGTCTAGCAGTTCTTTTACCTTGACGTCCAGTACGACGTCGTTTATGTCGGTTGAGGGCTCGATGAGCTCAAATATCTCCTGCTCTTTTACGAGAGTTTCTAGCGCTAGTTTTTTGCTTTTGCTCTCGGTTTTGGGGTGCATTACGCTTTGTAAAATTTCGTCGGTTATATAAAACGTCCTGCTAAAGCCGCCGTAAGCATTTAGCGACTCGTCGTAGTCGATGAGGCCGTTTTCGATTAGCTTTGAGCCTTCGTCCAGTAGGGCGCGATTTTTGATGCGTTCAAATTCGTCCGCGCTCAAAATCCCAACAAGCGCGTTTAGATCGCGGTTTGCATCCGTTTCGTCGACGTATTCTTCCTTTAAAAGCGCGAGGAAAATAAGCTGCTCTTTGTCGTTTAGCGAGTTATCTTTGAAAATTTGCTCGACGGAGATCGAAATCTTGCTTAAATTTAGCCGTTTTTCGATGATGGCTTCTAGCTCTTTCACGTCTTTTTCGAGGCGGCTTTTGGCGTCGCTTGATACGTTTTTGCTAAAAAACGAGAGCTTGCCGTAAAGCTCCACGCGTAAAAACTGATCTTTTAGATAATCAAGATGATCGGCGTAGGGCGCGACTGATGGCAGCGTAAGCACAAACTCGCCCTCTTCTAAGATTTTAAGAAAAAGCGGCGAGAGCGAGATCTCGCTGTGAAGTAGACCGAGTAAATTTGAGCCCGCACCGTCTGCGTTAGGGTTTTTAAATATAGAAAAGCCCTGCACGATCCAGCCGCTTTCTAGCAGGCTCTTTACGTCTGCAAGGCCTGCTAAAAATTTATACTCCTCGCTACCAAAAACCACGCAAAGCACGTCGTAGGCGCTACTTTGCGGAGTACCTTCGACGTAGTTTTTGCTCAGGTGGCGTAAAATTTTCGCCTCGTTTTCGCTGCATTTTATGAGCGAGGAAATTTTAGAATTTTGCTCTCCGCCGATAAACTCTATCAAAAACCGCACTAAATTTCATCCTTTATCTGCTCTTTTAAAACGCGCTTTAACACCTTGCCCGTCGCGTTTTTAGGTAGCTCGTCTTTAAAATAAATCGTCTTTGGAATTTTAAAATTCGCCAAGTGTTTTTTGAGGTGAGCGCGGATATCTTTTTCGTTCAGGCTCATATTTTCTTTAAACTGTATAAACGCCGTGACCTCCTCGTCCGCGTGCTCGTCTCTGACGCCGATAACCGCGGCGGCTTCGACTTCTGGCAGCTTAAATAGCACCTCCTCGATCTCGCGCGGGTAGATGTTGATGCCCTTTGAGATGATGAGGTCTTTTTTGCGGTCGACGATAAAGATATAGCCCTCTTCGTCGATCTTGACGAGGTCACCCGTGCGTAGCCAGCCGTTTACGATCGTCTCATCTGTGGCGTCTGGCATATTTAGGTAGCCCTGCATCACGCAGTCGCCTTTTACGATTAGCTCGCCGACCTCGCCTGATGGCAGCTCCATCAACTCGTTGTTTATGCATTTTACTTCGTAGCCCGGTAGCGGCAGGCCGACGCTTGAGATTTTTTGTTTTTGCATCGTATTTGCCGAGACGATAGGTGAGCATTCGCTAAGGCCGTACCCCTCTATCAGCACCGCGCGCGGAAATTTGACGCGAAAATCGGTAATAGTCTGCTCGGCCAAAGGCGCTCCGCCGCTGATGAAAATCCTAATGCAGTTAAACCAGCGAAAATACCACGGGATTTTGGCCTTGCCGATAGCCGTGTAGATCGCCGGCACTCCTAAAAATACGGTCGCGCGCTTGAGCAGGACTTGTTTTAGGACGTTTGAAAACGGGAAAATGGACTTTACTAAAATAAGCGAACATGCTGAAAATATCGGTAGCAGCACCATCGCCGTGAGAGTAAAGCTGTGAAACATCGGCAAAAATACGGCAAATCTATCTTTCGTGCGTACGTGAAAGACCTCGTGCGCGCCTTGGACGTTTGAGATGAGGTTGCGGTAGCTGATCATCGCGCCCTTTGGCTTGCCTGTGGTGCCTGATGTGTAGATGATGTGGGCTAGGTCGTCGATACTCGGTCGGTCGGTCAAATTTAGCTCTATACGGCAGTTTAGCGCGTGCGCGTAGGCGATATTGTTTCCGTCAAATTCGGCTCTATCGCCGATCCAGACGATCTTTTTGATCGCCGTTTTGCTCTCTAGCCCGCGTATCTCTTTGGCTAGCTCGGCCGAGGCAAAGAGAAATTTCGCCCTGCAGTCGTTTATGATGTACTCGAATTCTTCGTATTTTAAGAAGGTATTTATCGGCACTGCGATCGCGCCAAGTAGCGTGATGGCAAAGTAACTAGCGATAAACTCGGGCGAGTTATTTACGATCATCGCGATGCGGTCGCCTTTTTTCACGCCCATGCCTTGCAAAAACGCAGCCAGCGTAAAGGCGTCTGCGCGTAGCTGCTTGTAGCTAATCTTGCTAGTTTCTGTATAGATCGCGATACCGCCGCCGTTTTTACCTACTGCGGCGTTTAGCATATCCTCGAAATTTTCGTAAGGGTAGTTCATGACTGGGCCTTAAAATTTATATTTTACGTTCAAATTTATCGCCTGAGCGTTGCCGCGCTCAAATTTGCCGTTTGGATAAAGTCCCGACGCGTTTGAGTAGTAGTGCACGTCGCGCGCCTTTCTGTCTTGGTAGAAGTAGCTAGCTCCCAGCTCCAAAGCGTCCGTAAATTTGTAGTTAAAGCCCGCTGCGTAGATAACGGCCTTGGTGTCCGGCAGATCAAAGCCCGTAGTATCGGCTCTAGAGGCGGCCTCGTCAAACGTAACCGCGCCCATCAGGCGGAGCTTATCCGTCGCGTCGTGCGCTACGCCGATGCGGTAGGCGTTGCTATCCTTCCAGTCGCGCTTTTTGGAGGCGTCAAATGCCGCAAAAAACGGGTTGCGGTAGTGAGCGGCCGAGGCGCCCGGGTAGTCGAAGTCAAGCTCTTTCCACGCCGACCAATAAGTTCTCTCAAAATCAAATAGCAGCGTGGTATTCGCGATTTTGTACGATAGGGCTAAATTTAAGCTCGCAGGTAGCGGTACGGATAGCTTTGCGCTGCCGCTATACGAGCCGCTTGGAAATGCTCCTCTCGGATGCGCCGGCGCGCTGATGTCGGTGTCGCCTTTTAGATTCATATTTACTTTTGAGCGGTAGGTGGCCGCTAGGCTCAAATTTGAGGTCGGTTTATAGGTGATTGCCGCGTTGTAGCCGAAATTTACGCGGTCGCCTTTGATATCCTGCGAGGCGGGCAGGGCGCCTGAAACCTCCTGTACAGCCTCTCCTCTAGCGTAAACGGCGCGCAGGCCAAAGCCTAGCGCGATATTATCGGTTAGCGCGTAGGCGACGCTAGGATTTACCTCGATCACTTTTAGATCAAATTTTTTAGAGGTGGCTTTAGGCAAATTTTCGTCCCATCTCATCGACATTCCCGCAGGCACGACGACTGATAGGCCAAAGCGCCAGTCGCCAAACTGCGGCGTCACGAAGTGAAACGTAGGCACGAGCGCGGTCGCTCTTCTAGACGTTAGTTTGTCGCCGTTATAGTGTCTGTACTTCGTCTTTGACATGCGCAGGTAGGTTAGCGAGCTTTCTAGATAGTGTCCGCCGCCCAAAAATACCATATTTGCCGGGTTGTTATAGGCTGCGTCGGGACCGAAGCTCGTCGCGACGTTTGAGTTTAAA
>NZ_AOTD01000238.1 GCF_000344295.2 Campylobacter showae CC57C
TCGATTTCAGCGATCATGTCGCCCGCCTTTACGACGTCTCCAAGTTTGACGTATAGTTTTTTAATCTGGCCGCCGACTTGTGCGCCCACGTCGATTAGCTCGGTAGCGTAGATCTCGCCGTTGCTTTCGATACTTTTTACGAGCTCGCCGCGAACGGCTTTTGAGGTTATAAACTGATCGACTTGCGGGACGTTAAAATTTTTATCATAAAAGTAGTAACCAATCCCAGCCAGCACGGCTAAAACCGCGATAAATTTGATAAGTTTTTTCATTATTTCTCGCTTTTTTAAATTTAACGCGAGATTATATACAAAAACCCGTTAAGGCGATGTTAAGTAATTCAATTAAATTTTATTTTTCTTTAATGCGAGCCGCCGTATAATCGGTTTTTTAAAATTTATAACTCGGATTACGCAAATGTTTACGCAATTATTATCTATTTTTATCATTATCGCTTCGGGCTACGGGGCGAAAAAATTTAAAGTCTTTGAGCAAAAAAACGCCTCCGTATTCATAAACTACGCGCTTTGCTTCGCGCTTCCGGCACTGATTTTCGATAAAATTTACCACGTAAACATCGACACCACGCTTATCAACGTCATCGCCACCGGTTTTGCCTGTTCGATGCTGGGAGCGGCGGCAATATTTTTGGCGTGCAGATTTTTAAAATTTAACAAAGCCACGACCGTGAGCGCCGTACTACTCGGAATGTTCGGAAACACCGTATTTATGGGTATGCCTATCATCAAAGGCTTTTTCGGCGAAGACGCGATGAACGAAGTCATCTTTTACGATCAGTTAGCCACCTCGATCCCGATTAGCATTTTTGGGCCTTTTATCCTGGCTTTCGGCGCTCCGGCGAAGGTTTCGCTCGTGCAAAACGTGATGAAAGTGATCAAATTTCCCCCATTCGTCGCGCTAATTTTTGGCTTTTTACTCCGCGGCGTTCCGCTTCCAAGCGTGCTATTTGACGCGCTTACTCTTTTTGCTCAGAGCGTCGTTCCAGTCGCGCTTTTTGCGATCGGCATCGGGCTTGGTTTTCGCAGTATCAAAAGCTGCTATAAATCAACCGCCGTCGTTATCATCGGCAAGATGCTGCTAGCGCCTTTTATTTTTATATTAGCCACGATAGTTTTTGGCGTAAATTTCGGTCAAATTTGGATGATAGGCATCCTGCAGTGCGCCATGCCGCCGATGGTGCTAGCAAGCGCGATGATCATGAAAGCAGAGCTAGATAGCCAGCTAGCTGTCGCCGCAGTGGCCGTCGGAGTCGCGTTTAGCTTCGTTAGTTTGCCGCTTTTATCGTTTGTTTTTAGCCTGATGGCTTAAATTTCACGCTCATTTCACGTTTCTTGGCTAAACTTCCATCATAAATTTTCTTAAAGGAGATGCTATGAAAAAGTTAGCTTTAGTTGCGCTTAGCGCGTTGTTCGTTACAGGTTCTATCTTTGCCGCCGAGATGAAAGGCGATATGATGGAGAAAAAAGATACCATGATGGAAAAGAAGGACGCCATGATGGAGAAAAAAGACGATATGATGATAAAAAAGGACGAAATGAAGGGCGACATGAAAGAGATGAAAGACGATATGGGTAAAAAGAAAGACGACATGAAAGATATGAAAAAGGATAAGATGTAATGACGCAAATTTTGCTCGTAGAGGACGATGAGACGCTAAGCGAACTCATCAGCGAGTACCTAAGCGAACAAGGCTACGACGTGACCGTTCGAGCCGATGCTAAAGCAGCTCTAGATACCGCCTACGAGCGAAATTTTGATATCCTGATCCTCGACGTCAAGCTGCCTAAAGGCGACGGTTTCTCCCTTTTGCGCGAACTTAGGCGGCTTGGCGACGACACGCCTGCGATCTTTACCACCTCGCTAAACGCGCTACAAGACCTAGAGATCGGCTACAAAAGCGGCTGCGACGACTACCTTAAAAAGCCGTACGAGCTAAAAGAGCTTTTGCTTCGTATTCAAATTTTAATCAAGCGCAAATTTTCTCACGTAAATGACGAATTTATCGAGCTTAACGATGGATATAAATTTTATCCAAGCTCCAAAACGCTAAGGCAAAACGGGCAAATCGTAAACCTCTCAAACAAAGAAAGCGAACTTTTGGCGCTATTTTTGGAAAATAAAAACGCGCTGCTGAGCAAAGAGACGATATTTGATAAAATTTGGAACTACGGCGAGGAACCTAGCGAGCTGAGCCTGCGGGTTTACGTCAAAAACTTACGCCGAATTTTAGGCAAGGACGCGATCATAAATAGGCGCGGCGACGGCTATATCTATGTCTGAGCGCTCCGCCGTTATAGCCAAAATCCTCTCGCTTTATCTCATCACTAGCGCCCTATTTTTGGGGTATTTTTTCACGAATGACTATAAGATGAAAAAAGAAGCCCTCGTCTCAAACGAGGTCAAAAACCTAAAAGAGATCAAGATGGGCATCTACATGAAAGCGCGCATGGACGGGCTTGGCGCGGTAGAAAGCTTTACCGCCGAAAAAGACGTCAAAGCCTGCATCGTAGCTAAAAGCGGTCAAATTTTATACGGCGAGGCGGGCTGCGCTAAATTTGACGACGCACAGAGTGGGCAGTCGTATCGGACGGCAAGGTGACGATATTTGAGGCGCTACAAAACATGGACGAAGGCGGCGCGGACGAGCTAGCCACGGCAAAGATCGCGCTAAGCGGCAAGGACGTCACGAGCGAGCTAAATTTGCTGCGACTGCGTACGGCGCTAAATTTGCTTATCGTTTTAGGCGTTATCATGATAATCGCCTTTTATCTAGCAAAGACCGCGCTAGCGCCGCTACACGCCAAGATCGCCGCGCTAAATCGCTTTATAAAAGACTCTACTCACGAGATAAACGCGCCCCTTAGCGTCATACTTATGAGCATCGAAACGGCAGATAAAAGTAGCCTAAGCCAGAGAAATCTAAAGCGCCTAAACAACATCCAAACCGCCGCCAAAACGCTAAGCCGCACCTATGAGGACCTCACGTATTTATCCTTTGGCGCCGAGCGCTGCGCGCCTAAAGAAGAGCTAAATTTGAAAGATATTTTAAACGAGCGGCTCGAGTTTTTCGCTCCATTTTTTGCTAAACGAGGGCTTGATCTAAGGTTAAATTTAAATGACGCTCTCATAAACGCAAACGTCTACGAGCTAAAACGAGCGGTGGATAATCTACTAAGTAACGCCGCAAAATACGCAAACCAAGGCGGCTACGTCGCGGTTAGTTTGCAAGACGGCGAGCTAAAAATCTCAAATAGCGGCGAGGGGTTAAGCAAAGAGCAGCAAGATAAAATTTTCGAGCGATACACGCGGTTTAACGAAGACCAAGGCGGATTTGGTATCGGGCTAAATTTAGTCAAAAGAGCCTGCGAAAACAATGCTATCGCCGTAACCTGCGAAAGCGAACCGGGTAAAGAAACGACCTTTACGCTTAGGTGGGTTAGTTAAATTTGACGGGTTTAAACGCGCACGTTTGGCTAGATAAAATTTGCGAAAAAGCTGGCCGCAAAACAGCTCCGCTTTAGCCGCATTTACTAAATTTTAAAATTTTCTATCTCGTTAAAATTTAGATACCGATAAATTTGCGCCTCTTTGCCAGCAAGTTTTTGGGGCACTATGTTCATGTATTCTGAGGCGCTCGGCAGCCTGCCTAGCACGGCGCAAACTGCCGCTAGTTCGGCGCTACCAAGATACACGCGCGCGCCCATGCCCATACGGTTATCGAAATTTCTCGTCGAGGTCGAAAACACGGTCGCGCCGTCATTTACGCGGGCTTGGTTGCCCATACAAAGCGAACAGCCGGGCACCTCCGTGCGAGCACCCACAGCGCGAAAGATATCGTAGTAGCCCTCCGCCTCCAGCAGCCGCTGATCCATCTTGGTTGGCGGCGCGATCCAAAGTCTAGTCGGTAGCGCCCCGAGCCCACGCAGAGCCTCGCCGAGCGCTCGGTAGTGGCCGATATTCGTCATGCAGCTACCCACAAATACCTCGTCGATCTTGTGCGGGCGCGAGCTATCGGCTAAAATTTCGCTCAAAGTCGCGACGTCGTCGGGGTCGTTCGGGCAGGCCAGGATAGGTTCTGTTATCTCATCCAAATTTATCTCGATCACCTCGGCGTAGCACGCGTTTTTGTCGGCTCGCAGCAGCTCGGGTGCCGCTAGCCACTCGCGCATTTTCGCCGCACGGCGCTCCAGGCTCGCCCTGCTCTCATACCCAGCCTCTATCATCGCCTCGATGAGAGCGACGTTTGAGCGGATGTATTCGCAGGCGCTCTCGATGCTCAAATTTACCGCGCAGGCTGCCGCAGAGCGCTCGGCCGAGGCGTCGCTTAGCTCAAATGCCTGCTCGACTTTTAGCTCCTCCAGCCCCTCGATCTCTAAAATTTTACCCGCAAATATGTTTTTTTTGCCCTTCTTTTCGACCGTAAGTAGCCCACGCTTGATCGCGTAGTAGGGGATCGCATTTACCAGATCGCGCAGCATCACGCCCTTTTGTAGCCGTCCGCTAAATCGCACGAGCACGGACTCTGGCATATTTAGCGGCATAGCTCCAGACACCGCTGCAAACGCCCCCAGTCCGCTACCAGCAGGGAAGCT
>NZ_AOTD01000239.1 GCF_000344295.2 Campylobacter showae CC57C
AAGCCGACCGAGTTTCCAACGACGTATAAACCAAAAAGACGAGCCGAAAAAGGCTAAATTTTCAGCCCGTTTTCGTACCAATCTATCTTCCTGGTCAAATACATCACCAGCGCAATCACCGCAAATATCATCACGCTACCCATCAAAAGCGCGTAGTCCTCGGACTGCAAGATACCGTAGAGCAAGCAGTAGCTAACCCCGTGTACGAGCGCGATAAATACGCCCCATTTGCGAGCCCGAAAGATCGCCGAGCCGTAGAAAAGTATCGTCGCGCACACGGCTGCGGCCGCGATGAGATAGCTAGCTAGGAAGCTAATATGCTCGGAAAACGAGAGCACGAGCAGGTAAAATAGCACGTCGGCGGCTCCGATGAGTAGGTACTGGATCGGGTGAATGCGGACGCGGCTGTAAATTTCGCACAAAAATATCGCCAAAAACGGCACCGCTAAAAACAAGATCGCGTAGGTCACGCAGCGCGCGATGAGCGAGTAGTTATTTACGGGGCTGATGAAGCTAGCCTCGACGCTCTCCAGCCCCATCTCGCGCCTGCCGTCCATGATCCACGCCTGCGGGACGCCGGTGCTAAGGCCCGAGATCTCCCACTGCGCGTTAAAGCCGCTGCTTGTGACTTCGCGCAATTTAGGCAGCCAGCCGCCGCTAAAAGACGGCGAGCTCCACGAGGATTTTACGTCAAATTTATTATCCTGTCCGACGGGAACGAAGCTCGCGCTCTGCCCGCCTTGCATAGATAGCGTGCCCGCTAGCTCAAAGCCGCCGTTTGCTAAATTTGCGGGTAGCTTGTAGTGGACGCTTTGGGCAAAGGGCGAGTATTTAGGCGGCGCAAAAGACTGCGCGAGATCCTGCCCGTTTGCTTTTAGCGCGGGAAACGCGGTAAAGGTCTTTTTGCTACCCACGCCTAAAATCAGCGTCGCCTCGCCTAGCAAAACGTCGCTTTCCGCGATATTTAGCTGCTCGAAATTTAGCGGCGCAAATTTTGCTTTTAGCGCGACGTCGCCGTTAAAAACGGGCACGCTAAAGATACCGCGCTTTAGATACCGCGCTTTAGATACTGCGGATTTAGCTGGGTCGATAGCTCGTATGACTGCGGCGCTATCATGATCTGCTCGGTTGTCTGCGATACCGCCGCTACGCCGTTTTCGTTGTAGATCGCCGCTTGCTTTTTATACGGCACCGAGATCAAAACGCCCTCGATCCTAAGC
>NZ_AOTD01000240.1 GCF_000344295.2 Campylobacter showae CC57C
GAGCGTTTGGGTAAATTTCACAAGGTGCTTGACGGTGGATTTCACATCATCATCCCTTTTGTCGATCAGATCCGCGCCGTGATCACCGTGCGTGAGCAGCTAGTAGATATCACGAAGCAGCAGGTTATCACCAAAGATAACGTAAACATCAGCGTCGACGGCATAGTGTTTTTAAAGGTCGTGGACGGCAAAATGGCTCTGTATAACGTCGATAGCTATAAGCGCGCGATCGCAAATTTAGCCATGACGACGCTGCGCGGCGAGATAGGCGCGATGAACCTTGATGATACGCTCAGCTCGCGCGACCGCCTAAACTCCGCGCTACAAAGAGCGCTCGGAGACGCCGCTGATAACTGGGGCGTAAAGATCATGCGCGTCGAGATCTCCGAGATATCCGTCCCGCACGGCATCGAAGAGGCGATGAATCTACAAATGAAAGCCGAGCGCGAAAAACGCGCCATCGAGCTAAAAGCACAGGCTGAAAAAGAGGCGCTCATCCGCAACGCCGAGGCGCTAAAACAAGAAAAAGTATTGCAAGCTGAAGCCATCGAGCGTATGGCCGATGCGAAAAAGTATGAGCAAATCGCGCTAGCGACGGCCCAAAAAGAGGCGATGGACATGATAAACGAAAGCATGGCACAAAACGCAAAAGCCGCCGAGTTCCTGCTCGCGCGAGACCGCGTCGGAGCCTTTAACGAGCTAGCCAAAAACGGCTCGAAAGATAAAATTTTAGTCCCTTACGAAGCGACCGAGCTCATCGGCTCTCTAAGCGTCTTAAAGGACTTTTTAGGCGCTAGGGCGGCGAAATGATACCCGCGTACTTGATGCTAGCCGCAGGCGTCGGATTAGTCATGCTCGAGTTTATGCTCGGTAGTTTTTTCGTGCTATTTTTCGGGCTTGGATTTTTAGCGGTCGGAGTTTTGGGATTTTTTATCGATATCGCTTGGGAGTATCAAATTTTACTCATCGCTATCGTCTCATTAGTCCTGCTTTTTGCGCTTAGAAAGCCGCTAAAGGACAAATTTAACCGGCACGAAAGCGAAGTTAAAGACGACTTCTTAAACGAGAGCGGCGAGGGCGAGATCAGAGAAGGGATGGTCTATTTTAAAGGCACTTTGTGGCGCTACGACGGCGATTTAGCCGAGGGCTCGAAGGTGCGCGTGCGCGGCACGAAGGGAAATAAAGTCGTTTTACAGCGAGATTAAATTTTTATTCTTGCGGCTTAAAACCGCTTTTAAATTTTTCAAGGAGTCAAAATGTTTATCGTAAATTTAACTTATGTTAAAGAATTAAGCCAAGTTGATAACTTCATAAGCGAACACAATGTGTTTTTGGATAAATTTTACGCAGAAAATAAATTTATCTGCTCGGGGCGTAAAATCCCGCGTAGCGGTGGCATCATCTTGGCAAACATTAAAGATCGCTCGGAGCTTGACGAGATTATCGGACAAGATCCGTTTTTTAAAAACGGTATCGCAAATTATGAAATTACCGAGTTTTCGCCGACGAAATTCGTACCTGGTTTTGAGCGGCTTTTAGGCGAGTAAACGAACTGGGCAAGCTAAGGTTAACCAGCTTGGGTAACTATTAATAAAATTGCAAAAAGGCAAACGACTGCGACTGGATTTGCGCGTTTGCCTGCAATAAAATTAACCTTTAACGGTGCAGTTTAAAATACGGTCGCCGTTTTTACAACTTTTATAAAATTCTCGTTTAAAATTTAAAATCAAAAAAGTTGGTTTCTCTTCGTAAACTTAAAATCTAGCCAAATTTAAAGAAACGGCTAGCTTAATTTAATATACGTTTAGTCACTAACGCTCTTTTAAAATAAATTTATAACAGCCACTCCGGCTACTATCATGCCTATGGCGATGATTGCGGGCAAATCAAGCTTTTGCCCCATAAAAAATAAGCTATCGCCGAGATGAGAACTATGCCCGCCCCGGACCGTATCGCGTAAGCGATACCCATGGGAATGTGCCTAAAATATCGCAAGCAGGTAGAATAAAATCCCGAATAAAACAAGCGAACCAACGGCGTATAAGGGCTTTGCAAAGCTGCCGCTTAGCTTTAAAAGCGAAGTTGCAGCCGCCACTAGCGTGATGCTTATGCCTATAAGAACTCAGTATTTGATCATTTTTTCTTCTTTGAATTAATAAGGGAATTAAAAACTCAAATTTTAAATATCTAAATTAACTATAAATAAATTAAAATTTGATCCTTTGCGTGCTTTTGCAGGCTTAAATTTGATGGAGAAAGCGATCAAATTTGACCTTGACCGCATTAAATTTTAGTGTTTGTGATGAGGACAGGCGTGCGCTTCGTCGCTTGCGCAGCTTTTGCCGTGATGGGCGCACTCTTTATGTTGCGCGCACCCGTGCGCTTTCTCGTCGCATTTTGGGCATGGCTTTGATTTGGCGCAGTCTCCACTACAGCCGAGATTTTTGTCCGCTCCGTGGTTTCCGTGATGAGGGCACTCTTTCATCGCGCCGTGAGACTGGGCGCAGCTAGCGTTTGTCATGCCATGATGCGGGCAGCTTGCATCTTTTATCTGCGTAGCGTGGCGATACTCCTGCGCGTTTTGCTCTGCCGGAGCTGGTTTGTTTGCCGCGCAACCTGCAAAAAATAGCGCCAAAATCGTAGCTAAAACTAAGTTTTTCATCTTTTCTCCTTTGATAAAATGTCTCAGGATTTTATCAAATTTAAGCTTTATAAATCGGGTTAAACTTGAGCGGGCGGCAAAAACTATTTAAATTTAAAAAGCCGTTGCGAATTTGACTCTAGGCTTTATGCGATCAAGTATCTGTGATGGTGCGGAGCATACCAGCTAGCGACAAAAGACTAAATTTTAGCTTGAAAGCGTCTTTTGCGGATTTTAAAATCATTTCTTTCGCTTTGCGTATGCCGTAAAATGATATCCGCAAGACGTCCAAAAACGTGAATTTATCAAAGATAAAAGCGTTTTTCGATAAACTCGCGTAAAAAAATTAAAGGAAAAATTTGACTAGACTAAGCGTAGACGAGGCGGTAAATTTGATAGAAAATGCCGAGCTTAACGAGCTTGGAGCGATGGCTCTAGCGCGCAAGCGCGAGCTGCACCCTGACGGCGTCACGACCTTTATCGTGGATAGAAACATCAACTACACGAACGCGTGCTGGGTGGACTGTAAATTTTGCGCGTTTTACCGCGATCACAAGGACGAGGACGCCTATGTGCTGGGCTTTGACGAGATCGGGCAAAAGATCGAGGAGCTCATCGCTATCGGCGGGACGCAAATTTTGTTTCAAGGCGGCGTACACCCGAAGCTAAAAATCGAGTGGTACGAGGATCTCGTGGAGTTTATAGCAAAAAAATATCCAAGTATCACGATTCACGGATTTTCCGCGGTCGAGATCGACTATATCGCGAGGATTTCGCGTATCAGCACGAGGGAGGTGCTGTGTAGGCTGCGAGAAAAAGGACTCTACTCGATGCCCGGCGCCGGGGCCGAGATACTCAGCGACCGCGTCCGTGACGTGATCGCGCCTAAAAAATGCGACGTAGAAACCTGGCTGCGCATCCACCGCGAGGCGCACGAGGAGGGGCTAAAGACGACTGCTACGATGATGTTTGGTACCGTCGAAACCACGCGCGAGATCGTGGAGCACTGGGAGCACATCAGGAGTTTGCAGGACGAGACGGGCGGCTTTAGAGCGTTTATCTTGTGGAGCTTTCAGGGGCTAAACACGCGCCTAGCCGCCGAACGTCCCGAGATCAAAAAGCAAAGCTCGAATCGCTATTTGCGCCTTCTTGCGGTCTCTAGGCTGTTTTTAGATAACGTACCCAACATCCAAAGCAGCTGGGTCACGCAGGGCAGCTACATCGGGCAGCTGGCGCTAATGTTTGGCGCAAACGACCTAGGCAGCACGATGATGGAGGAAAACGTCGTCAAGGCCGCGGGCGCTAGCTACCGTATGAATCAAGACGAGATGATACGCCTCATCAAAGACATTGGCGAAAAACCCGCCAAACGCAATACTAATTACGATATTTTAGAAAGGTTTTATTGATGAAAATCATAAATTTAAAAGCCGCAAATTTACAAATCCCGGCCGTTTACGAGGCGAGCAAAACACTGCCTGCGGTAAGCCTAAAGCTCATTTTCAAGGTTGCCGGAGCTTGCATAGAGGACAAGGCGGGACTAGCTAAATTCGTCGCGAAAATTTTCGACGAAGGCACGCTAAGCAAGGGCGCGGCTGGCTTTGCCAAAGAGCTTGAAATGCGCGCGATCAGCCTTTACGCGAGTGCTGGATTTGAGACGTTTGCGTTTGAGCTAAACTGCCTAAAGGAGCACTTTTCTTTCGCGCTTGCCAAGCTAAAAGAGCTTTTAGAGGAGCCAAATTTAAGCCAAAAAAGCTTTGAAAAGGTGCGGACTCTGACGCTGGGCGAAATTTCGGGCAACGAGAGCGACTACGACTATCTAGCTAGAGTCGCGCTAAACGGGCTGCTATATCCCGGTACGAATCTAGCAAAGCCTAGCATCGGCACGAAGCAAAGTGCGGAGAGTATCACTCTAGACGACGTTAAAAACTTCATCTCTAGCAAGCTTGATCTGGCAAATTTATTTATAGTGCTCGGCGGCGAAGTGACGCCAGAGGAGCTAAATTTGGACGAAATTTTAAGCTCGCTAAAGCAAGGCGAAGCGCGCGAACTAAAACTGCTAAAAACCGATGAAAAATGCGGCCAAAAGTCCATAATCAAGCCTAGCGAGCAAGCCTATATCTACTTTGGCGCGCCTTTTGACGTTTCCCGCGAGGAGCGGTATAAGGCCAAGGTCGCGACGTTTGTTTTGGGCGAAGGCGGCTTTGGTAGTAGGCTGATGGAGGAGATCCGCGTGAAGCGCGGGCTGGCGTATTCGGCGTATGCTAGGAGTGAATTTGCGCTCAGCCACTCGCAAATTTGGGGCTATCTGCAAACCAAAAACGAAAGCAGGAGCGAGGCGGTCGCGGTCGTGAAAGACGAATTTGCAAAATTCGTCAAAAACGGCGTGAAAGCAGGCGAGCTAGCGCAGGCCAAAAGATTTTTGCTAGGCTCTCAGCCGCTACGCCAGGAGACGCTTTTTAACCGCCTAAACATCGCTCAGAGCGAGTTTTATAACGGCTTTAAATTAGGAAATTTTAAAGACGAGCTAGAAAAAATCTCAAAGCTAAAGCTTGCCGAGCTAAACGCGTTTATCGCGGAGCATGCGGAGATAGAAAAGCTCAGTTTTGCCGTGCTTTACAATGAAATTTGATGAAAAAGACAAAATCAATCTAAAAAAAATCGGCGTAACCACTCTACTCGACCTCGCGCTTAAGCTTCCTAAAAGCTTCGAGGATACGAGCCTGGCCGCCGCGCCAAAAGACGGACACGTGAGCGTCGCCGTAGAGATAAAAAGCGCGTATCGCCAGGGCGGGATGCTGCACGCCGTATGCTGGTGCGAGGCGTGGGAGCAAAACGTCAAGATCGTGATTTTTAATGCCAAGCCTTGGCATCACGGCGCTTTTAAAGTCGGCAAAAGCGTATTTGTAAGCGGCAAATGCGCCTACGCCTACGGCTCGTGGCAGCTAACAAATCCAAAAATCGTCACGAAAATAAACGAAATCATACCCAAATACAAACTCTCTCTCAGAGACGATTCGTTTAAAAATTTGATCCAAAAGTACGTAAATTCGCCAAATTTGATCGAGGCGGGACTCGCGGCTAAGGAGGCAGAGTTTTTGCTAGATCTGCACAAGGGAGACGAAAAAAGCGTCCGGATGCTAGAGGCTCTCGTGCAGGAAAAAGCCGGCGAGGACGTGCTAAAATTCGTCGAAATTTACAACTACCTAAAAAAACTAAATGCTAAAAAAACTCGCTTTAAGGCGCCTAAAATCAATCTTTTTGATATTTCTTCGTGGCTTAAAAATTTGCCGTTTGCGCCGACATCCGATCAGCTAAACGCTATCTCTGATCTGCGCGCGGACTTTAGCGGCGAGGAGGCGGTGCGACGCGTCGTGATGGGCGACGTGGGCAGCGGCAAGACGCTTGTTATGCTAGCTGCCGCGCTTAGCGTCTATCCCGGCCCTGCGCTCATTATGGCACCCACATCGATACTAGCCGAGCAAATTTACGCAGAGGCGGCGCGCTTGCTGCCTGATTTTATGCGCGTTTTGCTAGTTAAAAGCGGCGATAAACCCGAATTTGACGGCGTAAATCTCATTATTGGCACGCACGTTTTGCTGTATCAAAATTTGCCGGCTGCACCGCTTGTTATGATAGACGAGCAGCACCGTTTCGGCTCAAATCAGCGCGAGAAAATCAACGCTATAGCTAGCGGAAGGCTCGGGCAAGAGACGCAACTTGACACAGCGGATGGCGAATCTAGCGGTAAATTTGACGGCGGCGAGCGGGCAAATTTGACCGCAACCGCGCCCGAAAAAGGAAATAAGCAAGCAAAAGCTGCGGACGAGACCAGGGCTCACGTGGTGCAGTTTTCAGCAACGCCGATCCCGCGCACGCTAAGCATGGTACAAAGCAGTTTTGCGGAGTTTAGTTTCCTAAAGCAGATGCCTTTTGAAAAGCATATCCACACGCAAATTTTACAAAGTGCAGACTTTGGCGAGCTACTGGCGCATATCAAAGCGCAAATCGCCAAAGGCAAACAGGTTGCCGTGATATATCCGCTCGTGGAGGGCAGTGAAAGCTCGAACTATCAGGGGCTAGAGGAGGCACAGGGGTTTTGGCGGGCCAATTTTGCAAACGTCTACGTAACGCACGGTAAGGACAAAGAAAAAGAGCAAGTGCTGCGCGAATTTCGCGAGCGCGGCGACGTGCTGCTCTCGACGACGGTTGTCGAGGTCGGCATCTCGATGCCAAGGCTTAGCACGATCGTGATCGTGGGGGCGGAAAGGCTAGGATTAGCAAGCCTGCATCAGCTGCGCGGACGAGTAGGGCGAAACGGCGGGAGCGGATTTTGCTTTTTGTTTACGAAGCTTAAAAATCCGCCGACGCGCCTGAGGGAGTTTTGTGAGACTCTTGACGGCTTTAAGATCGCCGAGATAGACCTCAAAAATCGCCAAAGCGGCGACATCCTAAACGGTGCGTTTCAGCACGGCGCGACGTTTGAATACTACGACTACGAAGAGGAAATCACGCAAGCGGCGAAGGATAGGCTTGGGATTTAGCTAAATTTGCCTTTAGGATAGCAAAATTTGGCTGCTTGCTTGAGTATTTCTATGTTTATTTTTAAATTTAAAATAAAATCGGTAAAAATTTGAGTTTAGAAATTTATGATTTTTAAAATTTTACTTGAAACAAATTTACAGATAGTTTTTTGGAGTGTTTTTAACCCAATTAAAGCTCCCGTGATAGCATGGTTTATTATTGATTTTTTGCAGATTATTAAAAATAAAATTTGCATAAAATTAAATGCTTGCGGTTATGGCTTTTTGTAAAAGATAGAGATATGCCAATTTGGATTCATATTTAAATACAGTTTTTTGTATAAGGTAACTTAAAAAAGTGAAGTTGTAAATTTAAAAAGTGGATTGGTGACCCTTACGAGAATCGAACTCGTGTTACCAACGTGAGAGGCTGGTGTCCTAACCGCTAGACGAAAGGGCCAACAATGATAAAATAAATCGTGGTGCCCCGTGTAGGGCTCGAACCTACGACCCCATCATTAAGAGTGATATGCTCTACCAACTGAGCTAACGAGGCAAATGGCGCAGCGGACGGGGCTCGAA
>NZ_AOTD01000241.1 GCF_000344295.2 Campylobacter showae CC57C
GCCAAAGGGCGGTTAAATTTGAGTGAAATTTGGGAGCAAGATCTGAAAAAGCAGGGAAAATAAATCAAGGCAAATTCGGCTAAATTTAGAAGCCGAATTTAAAAACGCGGCGAAGGCTCAAATTTAACCCTAGCCGTGAGAAATTATCGGTGCAAATCTACACGCCGAAAGCTCGACGCGCAAAAATCAAATTTATCTAGAAAGCTTTAGCAGATACCCGTCCTGCGTCTTTTCGATCTCGTGCTTGTAACTGCCGTCGAGATCAAAAACTACGCGGTAAAATTTACCGTGCGAGCCAAAAAGAGCCGTTTTAAACGCGCCGCAGTCAAGCTCGTCTTTTCTCGTGTTTACGTCCGTTTGCGAGGCAAAGTCGATCACGACCTTGGTGCCTTTGCTGATCGAGTAGTCCTTTAGCTTCTCGTCGGTCGTGAGGATCTTGATCTGCATCGGATAGATCTCAAATTTCGTCTGCTTATAGACGATTTGCTTTTGCGGTTGCGGCTTTTCAAGCGGCTTTATGACGACATCTTTTAGCGGCTCCTGCGTTGTCATATTGCGCTCGGCAGGCTTTGGCGCTACGTCTATCGCGGCGGCTTTTGGCTCCTCTTTAGTGACCGAGACGTCGGGCTTTTCTACGACGACGGGTACTGCGATCTTGCTGAGCAAAAACTCATCCTGCCACGAGATGCTTTTGTTTATATCGACGGTTTTTTCCTTGATACTGCCGTCGAGGCTTTTGTATTTTAGCGTGACGGAGATGAAGTTTCTAGCGTCGGCGGGAAATTTGAAATTTTGCTTCTCAAAAGGCGGCAAATTTTCCACGACGTTGCTGCTAGTCATGCTCGCGTTTACATCGCCCGAGGGCGCAAAAGGATTTTCTCTGCCAAAAGCCAGCCCGCAGGCTAGCGCCAAAAGCCAAATTTTACCGATTTTCATAACTCCCCCGTTTTTTAAATTTTCCGACTAATCAGCCGCCGCTACTTGGCTCAAGCTCTTTTAGCTCGAAATACGCCTTTTGCAGCTGGGCGTTTTGTTTTTTTAGCGTTTCGACGTCGCGTTCTAGCTGCGTTTTTTGCTCTTGCAGGCTTAGCATCACGTCTAGCGAGCGCTTGCCAAAGATTATGTTGCCCACGTAGATACCAAAACATATCACGCAAAACGCTATAAGCGTAAATCTGAGAAAAAGCCTGAAATCAAACGGCTTTTTCTCGACGTATTCGTCTAGGACTTCGCTCAAATTTGATTTCCCAAAAACTCGTCCGTTTCGCGCTCGATCTCAAGCAGGCGGTTGTATTTGGCGTTGCGTTCGCTTCTTGAGGTCGCGCCCGTTTTGATTTGGCCCGTATTCATCGCGACGGCGAAGTCCGCAATAAAGCTATCCTCGCTCTCGCCGCTTCTGTGGCTCATCACGCAGCGGTAGCCTTTGCGCTGCGCTAGGCGGATCGTCTGCATAGTTTGGCTGACGGTGCCGATTTGATTTGGTTTTATTAAAATCGCGTTGCCTACGCCTTTGGCGATGCCTTCGCGTAAAATTTTCTCGTTCGTTACAAATAGATCGTCGCCCACGAGCTGCACTTTAGAGCCAAGCCTGCTAGTTAGCTTCGCCCAGCCCGCCCAGTCGTCCTCGCTTAGGCCGTCTTCGATCGAAAATATCGGATACTTCTCGCAAAGCTGCGCGTATCGCTCTATCAGCTCTTCGCTGCTAAATTCCTTGCCTTCTAGCTTATATTTGCCGTTTTCGTACAGCTCGCTAGCCGCGACGTCAAGGGCTAGTTTGATCTGCTCGCCTGCTTTATAGCCCGCTTTTTCGATGGCTTGCATGATGAGTTTGATCGGCTCTTCGTTATCGTTTAAATTTGGCGCAAATCCGCCCTCGTCGCCGACGGCCGTGCTGTGGCCAGCCGCGTTTAGAAGGCCTTTTAGCGTGTGGTAAATCTCAGTCGCCGCTCGCAGCGCGTCGCTAAATTTCTCAAATCCAAACGGCATAATCATAAATTCTTGAAAATCCACGCTGTTGTTCGCGTGCGCGCCGCCGTTGATGATATTAAACATCGGCACCGGCAGTACGCTAGCGTTTGCGCCGCCTAGGTAGCGATACAAAGGCACGTCAAGGCTTTTGGCTGCCGCACGCGCTACCGCCATAGATACGCCAAGCACGGCGTTTGCGCCTAAATTTGAGTAGTTATCGGTGCCGTCGAGCTCGCGCATTTCATCATCAAGCGCCTTTTGATCGAAGGCATCCAGCCCGATCACAGCCTCTGCGATCTGCGAATTTACGTTTTCAACGGCCTTTAGTACGCCCTTGCCGCAGTATCTTTCGTCTTTATCGCGAAGCTCCAGCGCCTCGCGTTTGCCCGTGCTTGCGCCGCTTGGGACTATCGCGCTTGCTACGGTGCCGTCGCTTAGAGCGACTGTCGCCTTCACGGTCGGGTTGCCGCGGCTGTCAAGTACCTCTATCGCCGTTACGTCTTCTATAAATACCATTATTTTATTCCTCCGTATTTTCTTCTATGCTTTCGCCGTCTTCGTCTTTGCCGCCTGAGCTGCTTATTAGCTTATCTAGGCCGATCGAGTTTTTTATCGTGGCTACAATCTCGTCGGAGATCTCCGAGTGCTCTTTGAGATAGGCTTTTGCGTTTTCGCGGCCTTGTCCGATTTTGGCGGCTTTGTAGCTAAACCACGCGCCGCTTTTGTCGATGATATCTAGCTTCACGCCGTAGTCAATGATCTCGCCGTCGCGACTGATACCCTCGCCAAACATTATGTCAAATTCCGCCGTTTTAAACGGAGGTGCGACCTTGTTTTTCACGACTTTTACCTTCGTGCGGTTGCCGATAGGCTCTTCGTTTTGTTTTAGAGTGGCGATTTTTCGCACGTCTAGGCGCACTGAGGCGTAAAATTTAAGCGCGTTACCGCCCGTAGTGGTCTCAGGCGTACCATATCCCATCGCGCCGATTTTCATACGAATTTGGTTGATAAAGATCACGGTCGTATTCATCTTGTGCACGACGCCGGCTAGTTTGCGCAGAGCCTGGCTCATTAGGCGCGCTTGCAGACCTACGTGCTGATCGCCCATGTCGCCCTCGATCTCGCTCTTTGGCGTTAGAGCCGCGACGCTATCAACTACGATCAGCTCGACCGCGCCGCTTCTAGCGAGGTTTTCTACGATCTCTAGCGCCTGCTCACCAAAATCCGGCTGACTGACGTAGAGATTTTCGGTATCTACACCCAAATTTGCCGCGTATTTCACGTCTAGCGCGTGCTCGGCGTCGATAAAGGCGCACGTGGCTCCCGCTTTTTGCGCTTCGGCGATGATGTGTAGGGTTAGAGTCGTTTTACCCGAGCTCTCAGGCCCGTAAACCTCAATGATACGGCCCTTTGGGATACCGCCGATACCAAGGGCCAGGTCAAGTCCTAGCGAACCCGTGGAGATACTATCTATGGCCTCGACTTGCTTGTCGCCCAGACGGATCAGCGTACCCTTGCCAAATGCTTTGTCTATCTGCTTTAAAGCCGCGTCTAAGGCCTTTTTCTTGTCCGAGTCGTTTGTCGGCGGGGCTATCTTTTTCTCTTCTTTTTCTTTTGCCATCGGCTTCCTTAAATTTAAAATAATCGGGCTGATTTTATCAAATTTGAGATGAATTTTTGATTATTCGTGCAAATTTGAAACGGGTCTGGGCGCAGTCAAATTTAGCCTAAATTTACGCCTTTTTTAAAACGTAAAGTAGCTCGCTAACGTGCGTCGGGCGGCTGGCTAGATTTCTGCTGCCGCGAAAGGCGTTGTATTTTTGTTCCAAAATTTGCACTTCGCCGAGCTCGGCTAAATTTTGGCTAAATTCCTCTCGCGCGATGAAGCCCTCGGAGTTAAACGAGATGAGCACGAATTTAGCTTTTAGTTTTGAGATTAGCTCGAAAAACGCGGGCGCGGCGGCTGATTTTTGATTAAAAACCGAGCGGTTCCAGCCTCTAGCGATGCCCGAAACCCGCGAAATTTCGCTCGGACGCTCGTAGCTAGCGATCAAATTTAACATAAAGTAGTTCGAGCCGTAGGGGTGCTGGTTATAGGGCGGATCAAGATAGACTAGATCAAACGGTGGAAGCTCGGCGGCAAGCTCATTTGCGTCTTGCCTTTGCACGTCAAATTTGACGTTAAAATTTGAAAAAACGGGCTTAAGCAAGCCGATATCGGCCGTGATGCGAGATAGCGCGTGCTTGCCGCGTCCACCAAACTGCCCCAGGCCGTCCTTGTTTTTATGAAAGCCCTTGAAAATGCCGCTGGTATTGGCGTGCACGCTAGCCGAATAAAGCAGCGGCGCGACGAAAAAAACACGCAGCTCCTGCGGCACGAGCGCATCGATCATCTGGCGCGCAGTGTCGATATAGGCGGCGTTTTTCTTCGTGTAAAAGACGCGGTCAGTTGCCAAAATATTTGCCTCGTCCTTTGGCGCGTAAAGCTCGCAGATAAAGCCCTCACGCAAATTTGCGGCGATCTCTCGAGTTAGTTTTTCATGCCAAAAATCAAGCTCTTTTTTAAATTTCGCGTCCGCGTTTGCGAGGTAGCACTCGTTTGTGACGCGGCTATAAAGCTCCAGGTCGTTTGCGACGATAAAATTTGCGTGGGATTTAAAAAACCGCGACACGATGCCGCTGCCGCTAAAAAGGTCGCAGCAGCTTAGCTTTTCTTTGCCAAGCGCCTGTTTTGCGATATTTACGCCTTGTTCGATAAAGCCTAAAAGCGAGCGTTTGTTGCCAAGATAAGTTAAAATTTGCTCTTTTAAATACGCCTGATTTTCCATATTTTTCTTTATAAATTCCGCATTTTTATGGCGATTGTAGCAAAAATTTACTATAATTTCGCAATCAAACTACGCGCGAAATTTAAAGCGGAGCAAAAAGGATAAAATTTGAAGATTTTTAAGCATATAAACGTCGCTCACTCGCCCGACGCCGACGATATTTTTATGTATAAGGCGATTGATTTTGGCTGGGTAAGCTCCAAAAATCTAAAATTTAGCGCCACCGCACTTGACATCCAGACGCTAAACGACGAGGCGCTAAAAGGCACCTATGAGGCCACGGCGATTAGCTTCGCGCTATATCCGCTCATTTGCGACGAATACGCGCTTTTGCGCACGGCAGTGAGCTTCGGCGAAGGCTACGGACCAAAGCTCGTCAAGAAAAAGGGCGCGGTTTTAAAACGAAATTTCAAGGTCGCGCTAAGCGGCAAACACACGACAAACGCCCTGCTTTTTCGCATGGCATACCCGCAGGCGCGCATAGTTTATAAAAACTTTCTCGACATTGAGGGCGCGGTTTTAAGCGGAGAGGTGGACGCGGGCGTGCTGATACACGAGAGTATTTTGGACTTTTCGGACGAGCTTTGCGTGGAGCGCGAGATATGGGACATCTGGAGCGAGCTAGCGGGCGAAAATCTACCGCTGCCGCTAGGCGGCATGGCGGTTCGCCGCAGCCTACCGATAACGGACGCTACCGAGTGCGAGCGCGTGCTAACGGAGGGCGTACGTATCGCCACCGCGCATAAGCCCTTTTTGTCGCACATGCTGATGGAGCGAAATTTGATCCGCGTCGATAAAGAAAAGCTAAAAACCTATCTAAATCTCTACGCAAATGGTAACTCCATCTCAATGAACGAAACGCAGATAAAGGCGGTAAATAGACTGTTTGCGCTTGGCTATGAACGCGGATTTTATCCGCTACCGATCAAGGCCGAAAACTATCTCGTGCCGACCGAGTACAACGATATAAGGTTTAGCTAATGCAATCAACGCTCATAGAACTCGGTATCGAAACCTTTAAGATCGCGCTATATCTGAGCTTTCCTATGTTGCTCGCTGGCCTATCCGCGGGCCTTATCATCAGTATATTTCAGGCTACGACGCAGATAAACGAGATGACGCTAAGCTTCGTGCCAAAGATCATTTTAGTCGTCGTCGTGATTATATTTTTGATGCCGTGGATGGTCTCGATGATGGTCGATTTCACGACGCGTATGATAGAGTTTATCCCGAATTTCGTGCAATGACGCAGCTTATAGATTTTTCCAAATTTAGCTCGGTGCGAGTGGGCGGCGTGCACGAGGTGGCGGTGCTAGAAAGCATTGAGGACGCGCTAAAGCCGGAATTCGCCGGACGCGTGATGATAGGCGGCGCGAACAACCTACTCGTTTCGCCAAACCCGCCCGCGATGATGATGTTAGGCGGTGCGTTTGATTATATAAATTTAAGCGGCAACGTGCTTAGTATCGGCGCTGCGACGAAGTCGGGCAAAATTTACAACTTCGCCAAAAAGCACAATATCGGCGGATTTGAGTTTTTGCAAAATATCCCC